>JACQVC010000023.1 GCA_016209995.1 Gemmatimonadota bacterium | reverse complement strand
TCCTCGTTCACCGCGCGACATGGGAACACCCCGATCAACCGTCACGACGTAGACAGCGGCTCACGTGAAGATGAAAAGTAGTCGCGCCCGCCGTCCCGGAAAGACCGGGCTCGCGAGCGCGACACGCAGCGGGGGTGTGGGGAAGGAATCCGGTTCGTACCCCAGCTCACTGCGAGCCGGTCGACACCAAGTCGGCGAGCAAGGCGTTCAACGCAACCTCATCCAATCCTCCGGAGCCGCCGGCTGAAACGCCCGGCTTACCGTTCTTCGCCGCCCGCGCCGCCACGGCCGCAGCCGCACGCACGGGCAGTCCGAAGAGGCGAATGAACCCGGCCGCGTCGGCCTGATCGTAGTCGCCGCCGGCCCCGAACGTCGCCAGCCCGTGATCGTACAGCGAGTTGGGGCTCGTGCGCCCGACCACCTGCACGGAGCCCTTGTATAGCTTGAGACGCACCGTGCCGGTAACGCGCTTCATCAGCGCATCGACCAGGGCATCGAGCGCTTCGCGCTCGGTCGTCCACCAGCGGCCCTCGTAGACCAGGTCCGCGTACCGCGGCGCAATCTGGTCCTTGAGCGCGAGTGCACGGCGATCCAGAGTGAGCTGCTCGAGCTCGCTGAGCGCCGCGTACAGGAGCGTGCCACCCGGCGTCTCGTACACACCCCGCGACTTCATGCCCACCAGGCGATCCTCCACCAGGTCCACCCGCCCTATGCCGTGGCGCGCACCGATGTCGTTCAGCCGCTCGACCAGTGGCACGGAGCCCAGGCGCTTGCCGTTCACGCTCACGGGGATGCCGGCCTCGAAGGCGATCTCGATGTATACCGGCTTGGCCGGAGCGCGCTCCGGGGCCACGGTCCACTGATACATCGACTCCTCGGGCTCGAATCCCGGATCCTCGAGCGGGCCGCCTTCGTGAGAAAGGTGCCAGAGGTTCGAGTCCCGCGAATAGAGCTTCCCGACCTCGACCTTGACCGGAATCTTGCGCGCCTGCGCGTACGCCAGAGCGTCCTCACGCGAGCGGATGCTCCACTCCCGCCAGGGCGCGATGACCTTGAGCTGCGGAGCCAGCGCCATGTACGTCAGCTCGAAGCGAACCTGGTCGTTTCCCTTCCCCGTACATCCGTGCGCAACGGCAGCGGCGCCGACTCTGCGCGCCACTTCGACCTGGCGCCGGGCCATGATCGGCCGCGCCATCGATGTGCCGAGCAGATACTTGCGTCCGTACACCGCACCGACGCGCAGCGTAGGCCACACGAAGTCCTCCACGAAGGACTGACGCAGATCTTCCACGAAGCACTCAGATGCGCCGCTCGCCAGCGCCTTCGCGCGCACGCCGTCGAGACCCTCGTGCTGGCCCACGTCGGCCGCCATACAGATCACCTCGGCGTCGTAGTTTTCGCGCAGCCACGGCACAATGACCGAAGTGTCGAGCCCGCCCGAATACGCCAGAACGATCTTCATAGCCATTTCATCATCCCCTATTGGATGTCTTTTTCGCTACTCCAGGACCTGCTCCAGAATTCCCAGACCGCGCTCCAGCTCTTCCCGCCGGATCGTCAGCGGTGGCAACAGCCGCAGAACGTTCTGTCCCGCGCTGGTGAGCAGAAGCCCGCGCTCGAGCGCCGCGTTCACGATCGGCGCCGCCGCGCCCTCGAGCTCGAGCCCCCACATCAGACCGAGACCCCGCACGTCGCGAACGACCGCGTGCGTGGCGCCCAACACGGCCAGCCGCCCTCCCAGCCATTCCCCTTTGCTCCGCACCTCGGCCAGAAAACCGGGATCGGACAGGCGTTCGAGAACTGCGAGCGCAACACTCGCGACGAACGGACCGCCGCCGAACGTGGTCGCGTGATCGCCCGGCTGAACAGCGGCCGCAATGCGCTCGCCCACCAGCGTGGCTCCCATAGGGAGGCCGCCCGCCAACGGCTTGGCCAGCGTGAGCACATCGGGCGTGACGTCCAGCGCTTGGTAAGCGAAGAGCGTACCCGTACGGCCCAGCCCACACTGCACCTCGTCGAAGATCAGCGCCGCTTCCTGCTCATCACACAACCTGCGCAGTCCGCGCAGAAAGTTCGCCGGAACCGGTTTCACTCCGCCCTCGCCCTGCACCGGTTCGATGATCACGCCCGCGACCGTGCGGCCGGCGAGAATGCGCTCCACGCCCTCGAGGTCGCCGATGGTCGCGAAGTGCACGCCCGGCATCAGCGGCTCGAACGGCGCGCGCATGGCCGGCCGGTCCGTGGCGGCCAGCGCGCCGAACAGCCGACCGTGGAAGCTCCCCTGGAACGCCACGATCTCGTGCTTCGCTTCCCCGCCCGCAGCTCGTGCCCAGCGGCGCGCGAACTTGAAGGCCGCTTCGTTGGCCTCGGCGCCCGAATTGCAGAAGAAGACCTGGGACGGAAAGGCAGCCGCTACGAGCTGAGCCGCCAGAGCTTCGCCCGGGCGCGTTCGGAACAGATTCGAGGTGTGCAGAATCCCGACCGCGAGAGCGGCTTCCACCGCGGCGCGTAGCTCTGCCGACCCGTACCCGAGCGCGTTGACGCCGATACCGCTCGTGAAGTCCAGGTAGGACGTACCGTCCTCGGCGATGAGCTCGCAGCCGTGTCCGCGCACGAACACCGGCGCAGGCGGCTTGTAGACGCCAAGCAACGGCGACGCGGCGACACCGGCCGCCCCCTCCGTCACGCGACCTCCACCGCGGACGAGGCGAGCACCCGCGTTCCAGACTGCAGGTCCGTCAGAAGCGAAAGATCGCCGATGCGGACCTCGATGCCCTGAGCCGCCGCGGCTACGGCCTCGTCGAGCTTCACTCTCATTCCGTTGATGGCCACGCCCGCGCCCACGAGCCTTCCCGCTTCCTCGGGCGTCACTTCGGGCACGAGCTGCCCCTCCACGAGCAGGCCGCGCACGTCCGAGATCAGGTGAAGCCTCCGAGCGCTCATCGCCCGCGCAACCGCCACGGCCGCTTCATCGGCGTTCACGTTGAGCGGCTCACCCTCGGGACCGCGCGAGATCGGCGAGATCACGGGCGTCAGCCCGGCGTTCAACAGACTGCGCAGCAGCTCACTCCTGACGCTCACCACGCTGCCTACTTCACCCAGCTCACCGCCGTTCTTCCGTTCCGCGGCGAGCAGGCCGCCGTCTTCGCCCGACAGCCCCATCGCGTCCAGGCCCGCCGACACCAGCGCCGCGACGATCCGCTTGTTCACGATTCCCGTCAGAACCATGGCGACCACGCGCACACCTTCCGGCGTCGTCAAGCGCAGGCCGTTGTTCCAGACCACGGGCAGCCCGAGCCGTTCCTGCCAGGCCGTGATCTCCGCGCCGCCTCCGTGGACGACGATGACTTCACCGCCCAGCGCCGCGATGCGACTCGCCGTCCTGGCCAGGACGGGCGCATCCTCGATCGCCCGCCCGCCGAGCTTGATTACCGTCAGCACCGCAATCCCCTGTGCTCCGCGAACCCCAACATGAGGTTCATGTTCTGGACCGCCTGCCCCGCCGCCCCCTTTCCCAGGTTGTCCAGGGCCACGACCAGCGTCGCCAGTGGCTCAGCCACAGCGCTGTTCGCTACGACCCCCATGGCCACGCGATCGGTGCCCACCACATCCGCGAGCCCCGGAACGCGATCCTCGAGCACGCTGACCAGCGCTTCGTCGCCGTACCGCTCGTGCCACACCCTCTGCACGGTTGCCGCATCGACACCCGGCGCCAGAGGCACGTAGATCGTCTCGAGGATCCCGCGCGGCACGGGCAGCAGGTGAGGCGTGAACACGAGCGATAACCCACACAGCGAAGCGCGCATCTCGGGCAGGTGCCGGTGAACGTTGCCGAGCGCGTACGCTCGATAGTCGTTCGCCACTTCAGCGAACAGCAGTTCACGCTTCGCGCTGCGCCCGGCGCCTGTGACTCCTGAGGCTGCATCCACGATCACGACGCCGGCGGACGCGATAACCCCCGCGTCCAGCAGCGGCCGCAGCGCCAGGATCACGCCCGTGGGATAACACCCGGGATTCGACACCCGCCGCGCGCCTCGGACGGCTTCGCGCGACAACTCCGGCAGCCCGTACACCCAGCCGGCCTCGCGCCCGGAGCCGGGTCGATGGTCCGCGGACACGTCCACCACGCGTACGCGCGTGTTCTCGAGCCGCTCGGCCCACGCCACGGCCTGCCCGTGCGGCACACACAGGAAGACCAGCTGCGCTTCCTCGATGCGCGCATCCGCGGGCGCCACCAGCCGCAGCCCGGCTGAGACGGTCTCCTCACCGGACGCCGACTCCGACGTCGCAAACACCACCTCGACGCCATCGTGCCGCCCGAGGATCCGCAGTAACTCCTGGCCGGTATAGCCGTTCGCGCCGATCACGCCGACCGGCGCGATGGAATGCCCATTCGCCATACTAGGAAGATTATGCACAGGGACGGCCCGGAGTCAAGAGGCGAAGGAAGACCGTGTAAGACTTGGCGGGAGCGGGAGTATACCAGGCCGATCGTCCCCGAAACCCCACCCCCGCGGCTTGGGACCCGCATCATGGAAGAATACTACCATGATCTCACGCGGAGCCGTGGAGAACGCCGAGAGGTAAGCCGGTCACCCCTCCTTATTCGCGATCTCTTCGAGGCGGCGCTTGATTTCCGCGAGGTGTTTGCCGGAGCGCAGGATGATGAGGATCGTGTCATCGCCTGCGATCGTACCCACGATTTCAGGCCATTCCTCCCAGTCGATGGCCACGGCCACGGGCGAGGCGCTTCCGGTCATCGTCTTGACCACCAGGAGGTTGCCGACCCCGTCAGACGAGAGATACAGAGTCGGGAGGAGCTGCTGCAGGGGTGGCGTTAGCTCCCATTCCTCCGGCAGGGAATAGTGGGCCACGCCCTCCGCGTCCGGGACCTTGACGAGCCTCAGCTCGTGGATGTCTCGCGACAGAGTGGCTTGGGCGACTTCGAAGCCACGCTCCGCCAGCTGCTCGCGCAGGGCCTCCTGGCTGGTGATGCGCTGTTCCCGAATGATCTCGAGGATAGCTGCGTGACGTTCTCTCTTGGCCATGGCCGGCACCGTCACGGCCTCAGGAGCCTGTCCGCGAGCTCCCGCAGGCCCGCGATGTCGGCGCCTACGACGCGGCCCACCTCCTGTCCGGAGTGAAAGAGGATCATGGTGGGGATGCCGCGGATGCCGTAGCGCGCGGAGATCTGCGGCGCCCGGTCCGTGTCCAGCTTGGCCACGAGCAGACTTCCGCTCCGTTCTTGGGCGATCTCGTCCATCACCGGCGCCACGATCTTGCACGGAGCGCACCAATCGGCGTAGAAATCGACGAGCACGGGGACCTCGGCCTCGAGAACGGTGCGGTCGAAGTCATCGCCTGCGATTTTCACGGGTCGGTCCACGAGAATCGGGCGCCCGCATTCCCCGCATTTCGGACGGGCGTCGGCGCGATCCAGATCTACCCGGTTGAGAGTCGCACAAAACGCGCAGCGGATGGTCGCCTTGCGGCTCGCCTCTTCGGCCATCTACCGAGCTCTTTTCAGAACTCCCACTTGAGGCGAACCAGCGCCAGTCGCCCGATGGCCGGCGTCCCCACGAAGCTGCGGAACGGCTCATCGAAGAGATTGGAGATGGACAACTGAACCGACGTCGACGGCGTCAGCCGGTACGATCCGGATAGATCCACCAGCGTGAAAGACTCGACACACGGCTCGCTCAAGAGTTCCCCGGGGATCTTCAGGCACTGCAGGCCGCGGTAGTCCGCCGAGTTGGCCGGGAAGCCGTCCGTGTAGCGCACGCGCACTTCGCCGCTCAGGCCGGCGCCCACGTCCCGATACTTCACGTTGAAGGAGCCCTTCGACTTGGGGGCGTTCAGCGCCACGACCTGCTCCTCGCCCTGCAGCAGGATGCGCAGGTGGTCCTTGCTCACCCAGGAGCCTGTGACTCCCATGCTCCACAAATCCGATAGGATGAGCGTAGCGGACAGATCCGTACCCCAGAGGTCGACGTCACCGAAGTTCACATACGTAGCCATGACGTCCGCGCCATCCGCGTTCACCTGCGGCGATGAGACGACGGCTAGAGGAACTTTCGCCATACCGGTCGCGATCGCGGTGGCGGTCGCCTGGGCCTGGGGCGCCGACATGCCCGACTGCATGAGCACGGGCACGAGCCGCGGGACCAGGTACTGGCCGAGCTGCTGGCCGTTGTACAGAAGCAGCGGAGTCTGGGGGATGAGCGGCGAAACGAAGTCCGTGTGCTGCGAGTACCACACATCGGCGGCCAGCAGGAGCCGCTCGGCGAACAGCCCCTTGTATCCGACCTCGAACGTCGACGTCACGGATTCCCTGATCCGCGGAACCTCGGGAATCAAGTTTTGCGCCAAGGCCTGCGCCAGCGGCGTCACGCTCTCGGTGATCGGGTTCAATACCGAGATCCCGATGTCGTTGCCTGTGGGGCGCAGGCTGTTGAGGTAGCCAATGAGCTGCGGGGACAGCGGCTGACCCGCCGCCGCTGCACCGGCCGCCATGGCGCCCACCGCGGCCGACCAGTACTGGAGCTGGCCGTCCGCGGTCGCCGGAAGCAAGCGACTCGGCCCGCCCGCGGAGGCGGGCGTGAACGGGGAGCGCATGCCCGTCAGGCCTCCACCAGAACGGAAGCTGAAGCCATTGCGCGTCGTTCCCTGCCCACGTTGCAGGAACCCGAGCCTGCCCAAATCTCCACGGACGAGCCCGCCGCTCTTGTCGAGGAAGAGGTTGATGGCCGTGGGCGTCGAGAAAGCTCGATTGTAGGTGAAGCGAATGTTGTGGGTTTCCGTAGGCTTGAACACGAGGGCGGCGCGCGGGGAGAAGACGGGGTCCTCCAGCTCCGAATGCTTGTCCCCTCGCAGGGCGAGGACCACATCCAGCTTGGGATTGAGCGCGGTTTCCGACTGGACGTACGCGCCCACCTCCGACATGTCGTTGTCGGCTTCGTTCATGCCGTAGATCGTGCCTTCGCTCTCGGGCATGGTGCGGATCAAGTCCACGCCATAGGTGAAGTTCTGTCGCTCCCCGAGCGCGAGGCCATGCTGCAGCTGGGCCGCGAAGAGCTTCGAGCGATCCACGATGCTCTCCCCGTCCTTCAGCGTGTACGTGTCGCCCGCGTCGCTCGTATTCAGATACACCTGTGAGAAGAAGCGCCGGTAGCTCGCACGCGCCTGGTAGTAACCGTAGGTCCAGTTGTCGGCCTGCGCGGCGCCGAGTCCCGTGAGCTCGATGGAGCTGAGAGCGTTGGTCAGTCCCGCGGTGAGCACGACGGACGCGTCCGGGACGGGCCGCCAGTCGGCACGCGCTTCTGCCGACCACCGCGCCAGGTCGAAGTCCCGCTTCGCGATCTGCGTAATCCGCCGCTCGATCTCGGCGTCCGGAACGCCTTGCAGGCGCAGAGCCGCGCGGTACGCGTTCGGGTTCGCATCGACTTGTTGCCGCGCCAGCTGCTCGGCGGGATCGTCGAATCTCCACTCGTCGCCCCGCATGTACTGCCCCGAGAGCTTGACGGCGAGCCGATCGCTCAGCACGCGGGCGGTGCGGAAGTCGAAGTCGATAACGCTGCGTTCGCCGCCGGCCAGGGAGACGGTGGTGCCGGGGTTCGTGAAGGGCGACTTCGTCAGAATGTGAAGGACTCCGTTGGCCGTGTTGGGGCCGTACAGGGCTGATCCGGGGCCGAGCACGACTTCCATCCGCTCGACGTCCTCATCGTTGGCCGCCACGAAGTGCATGAGGTTCACGCGCAGCGAAGGCACATGCGCCAGACGGTAGTCGGTCAGCATGTGCAGCGTGCCGGAGAATATGTTGTTGAAGCCGCGCGTCACGACGTTGGCGCCCTGCAACCCGTAGGTGATGACGTCTACGCCGGGTGTCGAGCGGAGATGGTCCACGGGGTTCAGCGTCGGCCGTTCCGCAACCGCCCGACCTTCCACGACGTCCACGCGGGCCGGAGCACTGAGCGCTTTCTCCTCAATCTTCGACACGGTCACGATGATAGGGTTGAGGACCAGGACGTTGGGGACGAGGCGAACCGTCACGTCCGCGGCTCCTCCCGCCGAGACCTGCACACCGTCTATGCGTAGCGTCTCATATCCAATCAGGCTGATGATGAGCGTGCAGCTGCCGGCGGGGACGTTGGCCACGCGGAATCGCCCGTCGGCACCGGACAGGAGGGTCGCAACCGCGTTACCGCCACATAAGACTTCTCCCGCTGCGCTGGCGAGGGGCTCCCCGCTCTCGGCATCGGTGATCTGACCCGTGATCGTACCCGTCTGTGCGAAAACCACCGAGTTGCCAAGTAGCAGAAAGACGGCCAGGGCGCCCAAGCACGCCCGCACGGAGATGCTCATCGACCACCTCCCGGTTCGTGGATAGTTGGCCACAACGTATGGGGGCGGATCAGGAGAAGATCAAGAGGATGGCACGACGGCACTTATGGCCCAGCCGAGCTTCTCCCGTCCACGCGCTCGAGGTTTGTGTCGTTGTGATGAACGTTACTGCTTGTGACCAGCGGGCGTGCTGACTCGCCCTGCTTACCGGGGCGTGTCTCCCCCTCCGCCCTTCTTCGTCCAGATCAGGATGACCCCATTGCTCGATTCGTGGCCGTACCTCGAGCCCGCGGAAGGCCCGCGCAGCACCTCGATCCGGTCGATCGATGCGGGATCCAGCTGATCGAGCACCATGGTACCGCCCTGGTTACCGGCCGGGGCCATATGGTAGTTCACGCGGATGCCGTCAATGTAGATGACGGGATCAGTGCTTTGCGTTACCGTGCTGACTCCGCGCAGCAGGATCCGAGAGCTTCCACCTGCCATTCCCGACCCGGTAATCATCGCGCCCGGAACCTTCCCTACCAGCAGGTCCGTGGCGTTCGTGGGCACGCCCTGGTTGGCGTCGGCGCGCACGCGGCTCATGCTCTCGCCCCGGGCGCGGTCCTCAGGCTCGCCCCGGTTCGCCTGAACCAGGAGCCCCTCCATGATTTCCGCGAGCGGCGTCAGTTGAACGTTCACGACGGAGGCAGGACCCGCGTACACGGCGATCGTCTCTACGCTCGCTGCGTAACCCGGCGCCTCCACCCGGATGATCATCATCCCCGCGGGTACGTCGGCAAGGCGGAACCGACCGGACCGGTCAGCCTTCGCCTCCCTATCGGCTCCCTGCAACTGGATGCGCGCCTGCGCCAGCGGCGTTCCTGAGTTGGCGTCGCGCACGTACCCCTCGATAGAACCGCGCTGCTGGGCAAACACCGAGCCGACGCAGAGGAGAGAAGCCACAGCAGCCAGTCGCAGCGAGGGAAGGAGGCTGCGCGTCGTAACACCGATCGCGGGCATCATGATCGTCGCTCCGCCGGGGTAGACATCTCAGCTAAAGGTAGCGCCCGTACACTCGCCACGATAGCCTGTTTTCTGTACCCCTCCCGCGCCCTGCAGATCCCGGCCGTTCAGCCCAGCCGATCGTTTGCGCTGGACAGCGTCACTGTGTCAGGTTGCCCCATCTCCTTCATTCGTGCTATTTACGGGTTACGGGCTAGCATGTCGTTCCTGGACTACGGCAGCTCGCGTTGCGAGCCCGGCGGAGGCAGGCGAAGTTCTTCGCCCTCGGCGGAGTGATGGCGGTATCGACCCTGAGTGCCACGATATTCCGGGACGCACGGGAACGTATAGCCGGGCGTGTACACTTGACCCCGGTGTTGAGCGCCTCGCGACTCGGAACCAGTCGCGGAATCGACCTCCTCCTCAAAGCCGAGAATCTGCAGAAGACCGGCTCGTTCAAGGTTCGCGGCGTTCTCAACAAGCTCGAGCAGACGCGTGACGATGCCCGGCGGCGCGGCGTAGTCACTGTGTCGGCCGGCAACCACGCGCAGGCGCTCGCGTGGGGATGTCGCGCCATCGATGCGCCCTGCGTGGTGGTCATGCCGAAGACCGCCGCGCGTTCCAAGGTGGAGGCGAGCCGGGGTTACGGCGCGGAGGTCGTGCTCGCGCCCACGGCGCTGGAGGCATTCGAGGAGGCGGAAGCCCTGGCGCGCGAGCGCAACCTGTTGTTCGTGCACCCGTTCGATGACGAGGAGATCATTGTCGGTCATGGAACCCTGGGCCTCGAGCTCAGCGAGCAGGCCCCTGACGCGAGCGTAGTCGTGGTGCCGATCGGCGGCGGCGGGCTGATCGCGGGCGTGGCCGCGGCGCTCAAGGCGGTTGCTCCCCGAGTGCGGATCTACGGCGTGGAGCCCGAGGGCGCGGCGGCGATGCGCCGTAGTCTGGATGAAGGCCGACCCGCAACCCTCGAGCGCATGAATACGATCGCCGATGGGCTGGCGGCGCCTATGGTCGGCGAGCTGACGTACGCGTTCGTTCGGCGCTACGTCGACGATGTGGTGATCGTATCGGATGCCGAGATAGCGACGGCGGTTCGTTCCATTCTGAGCAGCGCCAAGCTGCTGGCGGAGCCCGCGGGAGCGGCGAGCGTCGCCGCGCTCATGGCCGGCAGGATTCCGGTCAGGCCGGGTGAAAGCGTCATCGCCGTCGTGAGTGGCGGGAATACGGACGCGGAGAGACTCAAGGAGCTCTTATGAGGCGGGCGCGCCGAGCATGATGGCGAAAAGGCCTTCCGGGTGGGCCGCCCACTCCTCGCTGACGAGGCCGGCGCCAGCGAAGAGGCTTTCGACGTCGTCGCGATCGTATTTGCAGCTGATTTCCGTGCGAATGGACTCCCCCAAGCGGAAGGGGAAGACGCCCGCACCCGGGATCGTGACATCCTGTTCGCGGTTCGATACCAGGTGCATCTCGATGCGGTCGTGTTCAGAGGCATAAAAGGCGAGGTGCTCGAACGAGTCAGGATCGAAGTCGGCGCCAAGCTCGCGGTTCAGCACGCGCAGCACGTTGCGGTTGAACGCCGCCGTGACACCCTGCGCATCGTTGTACGCCGCCTCGATCAAGCGCACGTCCTTCTTCAAGTCCACGCCCAGGAGCAGCCGATCGTCCGTCAGCATGGCTGCGCGCAGCCGGGACAGCAGCCGAATCGCGTTCGCGCGCTCGAAGTTGCCAATCGTGCTGCCCAGGAAGGCAAACAGCGCCGGTCGCGGCAGCGTCGAGGGTACGCCCAAGTCGCCGCGCATGTCCGCCACGATCGGACGCATCGCGAGCCTCGGGTACTCTTGCCGCAACCGCGCCACGGTTTCCTGCAGGAACGCCGCGCTCACATCGATCGGAGCATAAACACCGGTGGTCTCCGCAACGTGCAGCGCATCCAGGATGACGCGCGTCTTCTCGGCGCTCCCGGGCCCCAGCTCGATGAGCGATCTCGGCCTCAGTTTCGCGATCCACGCGGGCGCTCGGTCCATGAGGAGGACGCGCTCGGCGCGCGTGAGGTAGTACTCGGGTAGGCGCGTGATCTGCTCGAACAAGCGCGAGCCCGCGCGGTCATAGAAGTACGTGGAAGGAAGGTGCTTCCGTTGCGCGGAGAGCCCTGCACGGACCTCTTCGAGCATGCGCGTCTTGCGCTCGCGGGCAGGGGATTCACGAATCGCTTCAGGCATGGCTCGCTCGCCGAACGCCGTTTTCGGAAGGCACGGGGTCGCGCCTGCGGCGCAGAGAGAGTCCTTCGCAGCGGAAGCTAACCCGGCGGGCGCGGTCGTGCCACCGTCCCGCATACGGAATCCGTATCCTCGCCGGAGAGTTCCGAGAAGGGTAGCATGGCGAGTGTGCAGGGTGTGCCCTGGCGGGTTGTTGTGGACTTTCAGCCGCCTGCTGCCGCCATCGTCGTGAGGAGCGCATGACCGACCCCGCCGCCACGGAAACCCTACGCGCGGACATCGTTGTCAAGCGCTACGGAGCGGTTACGGCGCTGGACGGCGTCTCGCTCTCCGTAGGAGCGGGCGAAACGGTGGCGCTCGTCGGTGAAAGTGGATCCGGGAAGACCACGCTGCTGCGCTGCTTCAATCGTTTGGTCTGTCCCGATGAAGGCACCATCCGGATCGATGGAATCGACATCTGGGACACGGATCCGATCCTTCTCCGCCGCGCGACCGGCTACGTGCAACAAGAGGGTGGCCTCCTCCCGCACTGGACCGTCCTGCGCAACGCCGGCCTGGTCCCGCGGTTGCAGGCGCTCGAGCGGCCCGATGCGCTGGCGGCCGAGGCTCTCGAGCTGGTCGGGCTCTCTCCGGACGTCTTCGGTCCGCGCTGGCCCAGCCAGCTGTCGGGTGGACAGCGACAGCGCGTGGCGATCGCCCGGGCGCTGGCCGCCAAACCCAGCCGGCTGCTGTTGGATGAGCCGTTCGGCGCGCTGGACGCCATCACTCGCTCGGAGCTGCAGGCCGTGCTGCTGGATCTCCGACGCCGACTTCACATCACGACGCTCCTCGTGACTCACGACTTGCACGAGGCCGCGCTCCTGGCCGATCGCATAGCGGTGATGCGCGCGGGGCGGATCGTGCAGATCGCGGAGCCGGAGACGCTCCTGCGCGAGCCCGCCACCGGGTACGTGGATCACCTGCTCAAGCAGGCGCGGCTGCGACCGGTTGACCCGGCATCCCCGAGCAACGAGGGGTTGCCTGGGGCAACAGGCCCGGGGTCCCCGCGCAACGACCAACGCCTGAGGTAACGCCCGTGATCCCTCGCTTCGGCATTCTGCTGGCGGCCGTGCTCTCGTCCTCCGCGCTGCCCGTGCCCGCGCTGGCTGCGGCCCAGGATCAGCCGGCCGCGCGAGCCGTGATCGTCGCGTCGAAGCCGTTCGGCGAGTCCTACCTGCTGGCCGAGATGTTTGCGCAGCTCCTCGAAGCCCGCGGGCTCACCGTGGACCGCAGGCCGGGACTGGGTGCCACCGAGATCGCGTTCCAGGCGCTGCGAACCGGCGCGATCGACGTGTACCCCGAGTACACAGGTACCGGGCTGGTGGCGATCCTCGGCGAATCACCCGTACCGGACCGGCGTGAGGTATACCGCACCGTGGCGCGGCGCTTCGAGGAACGTTGGGGCGTGCGCTGGCTGCCGCCGCTCGGCTTCGAGAACACGTACGCGCTCTCCGTGCGACGGGAGACGGCGGCTCGCTATGGGCTGCAGACTTTGACGGATCTAGCGCGGATATCGACCCAGCTCGTGGCCGGTTTCACACCCGACTTCATTGGGAGACCCGACGGGCTCCCCGGGCTCGAGCGGGAATACGAGTTTCGCGCTCGCGAGGTCCGCTCGCTGGTTCAGGCCGTGAAGTACCAGGCGCTCGCAGAGGGCGCCGTGGATGTGATCGATGGATACTCGACCGACGGATTCATCGCGGGCTACGACCTCGTTGTGCTCGAGGATGACCGCAGGTTCTTCCCACCGTACGAGGCTGCCGCGCTGGTGGGACCGCGGGTGCGCGAAGAAAACCCTCGGGCCGTCGCGGTTCTGACGGAGTTATCCGGCCGGCTCGACGAGCCGATCATGCGGCGCCTGAACGCGCGCGTCGAGGTGGCGAACCAGCCGATTGCGCTCGTCGCGGCCGAGGCGCTACGCGAGCTGGGCCTGAGCGGCGCCGCCACGGTCAGTGGGAGCAGCCCTGCGGCGGAAGCGCCGCCCGACACGTTCATCGCCTATTTGTGGACACGGCGAGCGGTGCTGGCGCGCCTCACGCTGCGGCACCTCCTGCTCGTGGCCATCTCGCTCGGGGCCGCCGCTCTCGTGGCCGTCCCGGTGGGGCTGGTGCTGGAACGCCATCGCGGCGGCGCCGAAGGCTGGATTCGCAGCATCGGCGTGCTGCAGACGATCCCGGGGATCGCGCTGCTGGCGTTCATGATCCCCCTGTTCGGCATCGGGGTCGGGCCGGCGCTCGTGGCTCTCTTCCTGTACTCGCTCTACCCGATCCTGAGGAACACCTACACGGGCCTGCGCGATGCGGACCCGGCGGCGGTCGCGGCGTCCGGCGCGCTCGGCATGACGGATATCCAGATCCTGCGCTTCGTGCGCCTACCGCTTGCGGCCCCCGTGATCATGGCGGGAATCAGGACCGCTGCGGTGATCAACGTGGGCACGGCCACGCTGGCCGCGTTCATCGGCGCGGGGGGACTGGGCGAGCCGATCGTGACGGGCCTCGCGCTCTCCGACTCGCGCCTGGTTCTGTCCGGTGCGATGCCGGCCGCCGTCCTCACGCTATTGGTGGACGGCGCGTTGGCCGGCTGTGAGAAGCTGGTTCGGCCGCGAGGGATCTAGCTAAGTCGCCGCAGCCCCAAACGACGGGAATTGGCCGGTTGGCGAGAAGCGTGTGACGCGTCAACCTGTGCGTCGCACCATCTGGATCAGCCTGCGCAACGGGTCATAGTGGCGATCCACGACCCGCTCCTTCAGGGGAATGATTGCGTTGTCCGTGATGGTGATGTGCTCGGGGCACACCTCGGTGCAGCACTTCGTGATGTTGCAGTAGCCGATACCACCGTGTTCTTTCACATACGTCGAACGGTCTTCGACGTCGATGGGGTGCGTCTCGTAGGCCGCGACGCGCACCAGGAACGCCGGGCCGATGAACTCCTCGTGCTTGCCGTGGCTGCGCAGCACGTGGCAGACATCTTGGCAAAGGAAGCACTCGATGCACTTCTTGAACTCCTGGGCTCGATCCACCTCGTACTGGTAGAATCGCCAGCTGCCATCGGGCGCGTCGGGGCTGCGCGGCTTGAAGGCGGGGATCGACTTGTTGGCGGCGTAGTTCGAGGACACGTCGGTGACCAGATCCTTGATCACCGGAAACGCCTGCATCGGCGTGACCGTGATCGGCTGGTCCGCAGGAAGCTCATCGATGCGCGTCATGCAGGTCAGACGAGGCATGCCGTTGACCTCGGCGCTGCAGGAGCCGCACTTGCCCGCCTTGCAGTTCCAGCGCACGGCGAGGTCCGGAGCCTGTTGCTCCTGGATGTCGTGCAGCGCATCGAGTACGACCATGCCCTCGGAGATCTCGACGCGGTAGGCAACGATCTCCCCTTGCTGCTGCATGCCCCGATAGATCCGGAAGGTGCGTTCAGACACGGCGGTAGGCCTCCTCGACCATGCTCCTCAAATCCCCTGGCATTTCCGGTACGCGCTCGGGCCGGGTGCTCATCGTTCCGTCCGCCAGGTGCACGAGCACGTTCACGACCTGCCATTCCGGGACCGCCTCCGGGCAGTCGGCGCGGTATTGGGCGCCCCGGCTCTCCTCGCGCTCGAGCGCGCCCCGAGCCACGGCTTCCGACGTCGTAAGCATGAAATGGAGATCGAGCCAGGTGTGCCATCCCGGATTGTACGCTCGCGACCCCGTGACTCGCGAACGGGCCAAGCGCTCCCGCAGCCTGGCAATTCCGGCGATGGCTTCCTCAAGGCCGTGCCCCGTGCGGGTGATGCCTACGTTGTCGTTCATCAGATGACGGAGCTCGTCCTGGAGCACGAAGGGGCTTTCCCCTTCGCTGCGCTCGAAGGGACCCAGGGCCTCACGGATTGCGGCCTCGACCTGTGCGGAATCGACCCGGGGCACGGCGCCGACCCGTGCCGCGCACTGGGCGGCACCCCATCCTGCGCGTTGGCCGAAGACCACGAGGTCGGAGAGCGAGTTCCCGCCCAGGCGGTTCGCTCCATGCAGCCCGGCTGCGACTTCGCCCGCGGCGAAGAGCCCCGGAACCGTGGATTCCTGGGTCTCGGGATCCACCTTGACGCCCCCCCTCATGTAGTGGCAGGTGGGAGCCACCTCCATCGGGTCCCGGGTGATATCGACCCCCGCCAGTTGCCTGAACTGGTGGTACATGCTAGGAAGCTTCCGTTTGATATACTCGGCGTCGCGTCTGCTGGCGATGTCGAGGTAGACGCCGCCGTGGGGCGTGCCCCGGCCTTCGTGGACCTCCCGGAAGATGGCGCGCGCAACTACATCCCGGGTCACCAGCTCGGGCGGACGCCGGTTGTGCACGCGGTCGCCCTTGACCCACAGATCCGCCTCGGCTTCGTCCGCCGCGTAGTCGTTGCGCCACGCTGCCGGGAGATAGTTGAACATGAAGCGCTCGCCCTGCGTGTTTCGCAGCACGCCGCCCTCGCCTCGAACCCCTTCCGTGACCAGAGTGCCGCGTACGCTGGGCGGCCAAACCATGCCGGTCGGGTGAAACTGCACGAACTCCATCCCGAGGAGGTCAGCGCCCGCCGCGAGGGCCAGGGCATGGCCATCCCCCGTGTACTCCCACGAGTTGCTCGTGATGAGCCACGCCTTCCCAGCACCACCCGTGGCCAGCACGATCGCCTTCGCCCGGAACAGCACGAAGCGCCCGGTCGCGCGCCAGTAGCCCAGGGCGCCAGCCATCCGATCGCCGTCCTTGAACAGACGGATGATCGTGCACTCCATGTACACATCCACGCCGGCGTGCACGGCCTTGTCCTGGAGGGTGCGGATCATCTCGAGGCCGGTGCGGTCGCCCACGTGCGCCAGCCGAGAGTAGCTGTGGCCTCCGAACGGGCGTTGGAGGATCCGGCCGTCTGGCGTGCGATCGAACAGGGCGCCCCACGCCTCGAGCTCGTGCACGCGGACCGGCGCCTCCTCTGCGTGGATCTTGGCCATGCGCCAGTCATTGAGCCCCCGGCCCCCGCGCATGGTGTCACGGAAATGCACCTGCCAGCGATCCTCCGCGCGCTCGGTGCCCAGTGCGGCGGCAATCCCTCCTTCCGCCATCACCGTGTGCGCCTTGCCCAACAGCGACTTGCAGACCACACCGACCGACGCGCCCTCGGCCTTCGCCTCGATGGCCGCACGCAGGCCCGCGCCGCCAGCGCCGATTACGAGCACATCGTGCTGGACGGTCTCGTAAGTGTGAGCTCCCACACCACCCCCTTCAGCGCCTCTTCCCACCCCTCCTCCTCTCCCCTTCGCTGACCTTCGCTTCGCTACGGTTCACGTCAGAGGATCCGCAGGTCGGTGATGATGCCGGAGGCAACCAGGCGGACGTAGAGGTCCGCCAGGCAAACGTAGATCAGACTCGTCCACGCCCACGCCATATGATTTCGGTTGAAGAACGTCGCGCCGCGCCACAAGCGATGGCGCCCGTCGCCAAACTGCGCGCACGAATAACAGTCCACGTTGCCGCCTACCAGGTGACGCAGCGAGTGACACCCGAACGTGTAGCCCGTGAGCAGCCCGACGTTCACGAGCAGCACGATCGTGCCGACCCCGACACCGAACCCGTCCTCGAAGAAGAAGGCCTTCAGGCTGTCGTACCAGAGAAACGCCAGGATAAACGCGGAGAGGTAGAGGAAATACCGGTGCAGGTTCTGAAGGACGAACGGAAAGGCGGTCTCGCCCCTGTAGCGGTGACCTCGGTGTTCACCGACCGCGCAGGCCGGAGGATCGATGAAGTACGCGCGGTAGTATGCCTTGCGATAATAGTAGCAGGTACCGCGGAACCCCAGAATCACCCACATCAAGAGAATCGCCGGTGACATGGGCCACCAGCCGAACTCGAGCAGCCGGATTTCCTCGGGGCACTGCGCTCCCAGACACGGTGAATAGAACGGTGAAAGGTACGGTTCCGCGAAGTAGTTGCGGCCCTGAAAAATCGCCCAGGTGGCGTACGCGCCGCAGATCCCCAGGCCGACTGCCACCGACAGCGGGGCCACCCACCAGCGATCGCGACGCAACGTCCTGCCCAGTCCCTCGGCCCGCGAAATCGCGACAGAAGCTTCCATCTATCCCTCTCTCCAACGGCCTACACCGCATCGTATTACAGGTTCATGTCCCGGCCAAAGCGGGGCACAATATGAGGCTGGAACGCTGCTCCCGCTAGGGCCGCCAGGGCTCGCACCGCGCCCTTGCCCCGCGTCATTGGACCGCGCTACTCATCCCTCGTCGTGAACGTCAGGAAGGGGTCATGTCCGCGCCGTGGGCGGCG
>JACQVC010000254.1 GCA_016209995.1 Gemmatimonadota bacterium | reverse complement strand
TTTCAACCGCATCTCTACACACGCACGCGCGATTTCGTGCGCGAGTTCGGGCGAGCGCTCGCCGGCGCGAACCGCGTCTGGATCACGGACGTCTATCCCGCCCGCGAGGCGCCGATCCCGGGTGTCACCGGCGAGCTGGTGGTGCGCGCGACGCAGGAGGCCGGTGCGCCGCGGGTCACCTATCACGAGCGGCTGGACGGCCTCGCGACCGCGGTGGCCGAGTCTCTCGAGTCCGGCGACCTCTGTGTGGTGATGGGCGCGGGCTCGATCGAGCGCGTGGGCCCGGAGATCGTGGCGGCGCTTGCAGCACGCGCGCGCGGAGGCGACGCGTGAACGGGCGCCGCTTCGCGAATCAGTCGCTGGCGCCACATACACGCTACCGGATCGGCGGGACCACGCCGTGCTACCGCGAGCTGTCCAGCGAGGCCGAAGCGATCGCGGCGGTCCGCGAGCTGGATGGCCGGCCGTACAAACCCATGGGCGGAGGCGCCAACCTGCTCGTGTCCGATGCGGGCGTGACGTTCCCCGTGCTCGCGCTCAGCGGTGAGCTGCGGCAGCTCGAGGTCACGGCGGATGCGATCCTGGCAAGCGGCGGCACGAGCCTGCCGATGCTGGTGCAGACCGCGCGCCGCGAGGCTCGCCGCGACTTCCACTACCTCGAGGCCGTGCCTGGTACCGTGGGCGGCGCGCTGCGCATGAACGCCGGTACCCGTGACTGGGGCATCTGGGAAGCGGTCGAATGGACGGACGCTCTCTATCCGGGCTCCCCTCACGTCGAGCGCCTGACCGCGGCGGAGGTCCACCCGAGCTACCGCGCGACGCGCGTCCCTGAGGGCACGGTCTTCTTGCGCTGCCGCCTGCGAGCGCCCGCTGGCGACGCGAAGGAGATCCGGCAGCGGCACCTGGACTATCGGCACGAAAAGGTCGCGAATCAGCCGTACGACTACGCGTCTTGCGGCTCCGTCTGGAAGAATCCGCCCGGTGAGTCCGTGTGGAGGCTGATCGACGCGGCAGGCATGCGGAGCGCGCGGCGAGGCGGCGCTCAGATCTCGGAGCTGCACGCGAACTTCATTCTGAACATCGGCGATGCCAAGGCCGACGACGTCATCTGGCTCATGCTCGAGACGCGTCGCCGCGTCCGCGAGCGTTTCAACATCGGACTCGTTCCCGAGGTTCGCTTGTGGGGTTTCGACGCCGACCTTCTGCGTGAGCTCGGCGCGGAAGACCAAATCACATGATCGGCCTGCGTTTCTTCCTGTGCGCCTGCGCTCTGGCGATCACCGCGCTGCTCGTGTCGCAGGCTGCGCCGTTGCTCGCGCGGTTGGACCTGTTCCGAATTCGCGAGATTCGCGTCGAGGGCGTTCGGACGCTCGAGGCGGGCACCGTGATCGCGCGCGCGGCCATCCCCGCGGACGCGAGTCTGTGGGACGATCCGGAGCGCTGGGAGGAGGTCCTGGAAGCACACCCCATGCTGCGCGAGGCGCGGATTCGCCGCCGCTTCCCGCACACGTTTGTGATCGAGGTCGTGGAACGCAGTCCGGTGGCGTTGCTGGCGACGCCCCTGTTGCGGCCCGTGGATGCCGAGGGCGTCATCCTGCCTCTCGATCCGGCGGAGCGCGCCCTCGACCTGCCGGTCATTCGTCCGCCTGCAGGTCGCGTGGGCGCCGTGGGACAGAGGGCGACGGCTGCCGTGCGGGCGCTGGTCGCCGAGCTCGAACGACTGGCGGAGACCTCACCCACGTTCCTGTCGACGATCTCCGACCTGGCCCTGGACGAGGGCGGCAACGTGTCCGCGCGGCTGATCGATCCGCCCATCGAGTTTTCCTACGATCCGCCACTCGACCCCCAGCGGCTGAGGGTCGGGCTCCTCGTGCTCCGGGACGCCTCGGCTCGACAAGCGGACTCCGTGCCCGTAGCGCTCGACCTGCGCTTCGCAGACCAGGTCGTGGTTCGCTACGCGCCCGTAACGATAGCCTCTCAGAACGGTGGCTGAACCATGCGGTCGAATCTCATCGCGGGCCTCGACATCGGAACGACCAAGACCTGTGCGGTCATTGCGGAGCTGGACGGCGACGACTGGCGCCACCCGCAGATCAAGATCCTGGGCGCGGGCCAGGCCCGCACGTCCGGGATTCGCAGGGAGATCGTCAGCGACCTCGAGGAGACCACCCAGGCCGTGCGCAACGTCATGAAGGAGGCGGAGCTGATGGCTGGCGTCACGGTCGACCGCGTGTACGCAGGCATCGCGGGCGACCACGTCTGCACGCGTTCGTCTCTGGGCGTCGTCGCTCTGCAGGACGAAGAGATCACCGTCGATGATCTGGCTCGCGTCCACGAAGTGGCTCGCGCCGTGGCGCTGCCGCCCGACCGGGAGATGCTGCACGCGATTCCTCAGGAGTACGTGGTGGACCACCAGCCGGGCATCAAGGATCCGCTGGGGATGACCGGAACGCGGCTGGAGTGCGAGGTCTACCTGGTAACGTGTGCGAGCCAGCCGGCGTCGAACATCCGCAAGGTCGTGCAGCGAGCGGGCTACCGCGTCCAGGAGCTGGTCCTGGAGCCGCTGGCCGCGTCCCTCGCCGTGCTCAACGAGGACGAGAAAGAGGTCGGCGTGGCGCTGGTGGATCTCGGTGCCGGGTCGACGGACGTGGGGGTCTTCTATGAGGGACGCATCCGGCACATCGCGACGATTCGCTGGGGTGGCACTACGCTGACCACGGACCTGGTGCGCGGGCTGTCGATGCCGTTCGCCGAGGCGCAGCGCGCGAAGGAGCGATTCGGGGCCGCCTCCACCAAGCTCGTGAATCATCGGGAAACGGTGGATCTGGGCGGCAACGGACCCGGGTCCCAGCAACGCCGCGCCGTGGCCCGCGAGCTCATCGCTCACGTCCTCGAGGAGCGGCTGGACGAGATCTTCGGTCTGGTGCGGCGCGAAATCGATGCGTTGGACCTGCCTGGCCCGCTCGGCGCGGGTGTGGTCTTGACCGGCGGCGGGGCCGGCCTGGAAGGCCTCGTCGAGTTTGGTCAGCACGTGTTTTCCGCGCCGGTGCGCATAGGGGTGCCCATGAATGGGCTTACGGGCCTGGCCGACTCGCTGGCGCGGCCGAAGTTCGCGACGGTGGCCGGGCTTGTCACCTATGCGGCGGAGCGCTTCGTGGAGACGGGCGCGGGAACCTCGACGCTCGCCTCCGGTCTCGTGTCCAGGGTCGGATCCTGGCTGAAGGAGTTCTTCTAGGATTGGAGAATTAGGCAGTCCCCCTGCATCGCGGGAGGAATCACAATGATGATCTTTGAATTCGAGGATGCCCCGATCCAGAACGCACGCATGAAGGTGGTTGGCGTGGGAGGCGCCGGCGGCAACGCGGTCAACCGCATGATCGACGAACGGCTCGAGGGGGTCGAGTTCCTCGTGGTGAATACGGACGTGCAGGCCCTCAACCTCTGCCGTTCGCCCGTGAAGATTCAGATCGGCAAGAAGCTGACCCGGGGGCTCGGAGCGGGCGCCCGGCCGGAGATCGGGCGCCAGGCCGCCGCCGAGAACGCCGAGGACATGCGCTCGGCCCTGGAGGGAGCGGATCTCGTCTTCATCGCCGCGGGCATGGGTGGCGGCACGGGGACGGGGGCGGCTCCGATCATCGCGGAGATGGCTCGCGAGATGGGAGCGCTCACCGTAGCGATCGTCACTCGACCGTTCTCCTTCGAGGGACGCAAGCGTCTGCTTCAGGCCGAGCAGGGCATCTCGGAGCTGCGCCGCACGGTCGACACGCTGATCCTGGTCCCCAACGACCGACTCCTGGCCGCCGTCGGCAAGGGAACGTCTTTCCGCGCGGCCTTGAAGAAGGCGGACGAGGTGCTGCTCCACGCCACGCAGGGGATCAGTGACCTCATCCGAGTGACGGGAGAAGTCAACGTCGACTTCGCCGACGTGCGCACGATCATGTCCTGCCGGGGGCCCGCCCTCATGGGCACGGGCTTCGGCCAGGGGGAGAACCGGGCCCTCGAGGCTGCTCAGGAGGCCATCTCAAGTCCGCTGCTGGACAACGTTTGCATCCGCGGCGCCCGCGGCGTCCTCATTAACATCACGGGTGGCCTGGACCTGGCCATCGATGAGGTGACGGTTATATCTTCTACTATACAGGAAGAAGCCGGTGATGACGCTGAGATCATCTTCGGCGCGGTCCATGATCCGACGCTGGAAGCGTGCGTAAGGGTCACCGTGATCGCCACTGGCTTCGAGGGCGATGAGCCCGCGCGGAACGAGAAGGTGATTCGTCCGGACTTCCGCCGGCGAGCCGCAGTGGCCGCCGCCGCAATAGCCCCGCGTGTGGAACCCGTCTCATCGCCACGGCGGGAGCTGGCTTCGTCGCAGAGGCCTCCGGCACGTGTGCTGGTGCGGGAGCCGATCAGCGAGCTGGACATCCCGACGTTCATCCGCCGTCAGATGGACTAGGAGCTCGGGTAGGCTCCTAGGCCGGCGTCGCCGTGCGGCGACGAGCCCAGGCGGTGGAACTCACGCTTCACTGGAACGGGGGTCATCCGCATCTCGTGAACTGGCGTCGCTTGCCATTCTGGCCGAGAGCAGTAGGGCTCGGAGCCGTGCTGGGTTTCGTCATCCTGCGGTTCGGGAACGACGACGCACCCGACATCGGCCTGATCGAGCCCGTGTACGTTCCGCCGGCCGAGCAGCTCGAAACCCATGAGCTGCGACCGGGCCAGACGTTGGGCCAGATCCTCGAGACCGCAGCCGTGTCCGCAAACGAGCTGAACCGACTCCTGCTCGCGTTCCGGGAGCGCGCCAACCCCCGAGCCATGCGAGCGGGAACGGAGATCACGTTACGCCGGCGCTCGGTGGATGGATGGCTGCGGGGCGTCGACGTGCGCTTGAACGCAGATTCGACCCTGCGGTTGGGCAGGGACGATCTGGGCTGGCACGCAGCGGTGACGCAGACTCCGGTGTGGACGGACACGCTCTACGGGTCGGGCGTGATCGAGAACAACGACAATCTTTGGTTCGCGCTCGCGCGGGATCCGGCCCTGTCCGAGCTGTCCGCGGCGGACAAGGCCCGCTTCATCGATGCCATGGACCGGATCTACCAATGGCGCGTCGATTTCTCCACTCAGCTCCGCCCCGGCGACTATTACCGGGTCGGCATCGAACGGATAGCGCGACCCGACGGCAGCACGCGCGACTTCCGCATCATTGCCGGAGAGTTGCGCAACGCCGGCAAGAGCATCGCCGCCATCTGGTTCGATCCGGATGGCGATGGGCGAGGGGATTATTTCGACCACGAGGGCAAGACGCTGAAGGGCGCCTTCCTCAAGAAGCCGCTCGAGTTTCGTCGCATCTCGTCCGTGTTCACCAGCGGTCGCCGCCATCCGGTACTCGGGGTATGGCGTGCGCATCGTGGAGTGGACTATGCCGCCGCCGCCGGCACGCCGGTCTATGCCACGGGAGATGGCTTCGTCACGATCCGGCGCCGCGAGGGTGGGTACGGCAACCTCGTCGAGCTGCGTCACGCAAACGGCTTCGTCACGCGCTACGGTCACCTGCGCGCCTACGCCACCGGCCTGCGCGCGGGAAGGCGAGTCGCCCAGGGAGACGTGATCGGCTACGTGGGTGCCACCGGATTGGCCACGGGTCCGCACCTTCACTATGAAATGCACCAGCACGGGCGAGCCGTGAACCCCCTGGGAGTGAACATTCCGAGCGGCGAGTCCATTCCCGCCGCCAGCTGGGAACGGTGGCGGGTGCAGAGTGTCGCTAGCTGGACGATGCTGGCCGCGCATCTGGCGCCCCCAACCTATCTGGCGGACACGGGCGCTCCGGTGGAACGGACGGCAGAGCCCGGAGGTTCGTGACCGGCGTTCAGCAGATCGCTCAAGAACTACCGTGAGCCGGGGCGAACGAGCGGCCCGCCGTGCGCGGGCCTTTTTTGTGCCGTAATGTGATCACATGACGGCTACCCGTTGGCTCCTGCTTGGGCTCGCTGCGCTGAGCGTATGGGCGCTCGTGGCCGCCGTCTACCGTGCCCGCGAGACGCCGGTACGTGGTCGCACTCCCCTCATCCTGCTTCGCTCTGCCGTCCTGGTTGTGCTGCTTCTCCTGTTGTGGGATCCGGAGCTTCGCCTCGGCGGCACCAGCCCGGGGAGGGGTGAGGACTGGGTGCTCCTGGATGCGAGCCTCAGCATGGCGGCCTCGGCCGGAGAGACCACCGCGTGGGAGCGCGGCGTGGAAGCGGCGCGCAGCTACGCGGCCGAGGGCGCGCGTCTCTACCTCGCGGGGTCGGGACTGGATCTGCTGCCTGTCGATTCGCTCGTGATGGCAAAGCCCATGGGCCTCGAAAGCCGTGTCGTCCCGTGGCTGACGCGCGCGGCCGAGGCCGGTGCCCGCGCGGTCACCGTAGTGAGCGACATGCGTTTTTCGGATGGTGATGGCCTGCCGCGCGCCCTTTCCGAGCTTCCGTTCCCCGTCCGCTTCGAGCCGGTGAACGTCGCCGTTCGTAACGCGGCCGTCGCCGCCGTGACGGCTCCGCGTTCCGTGGCGGCCGACAGTAGCTTCGTGCTAAGCATCGAGCTCAGCACCGAGGGTCTGGATGCCGATGCCGATACCGTGCTCGTGGAGCTGTCCGAGGGTGGTAGCGTGATCGGCCGCGCCGCGGCGCGACCCGCTCCGCTCGGGGTGCCGGTGCGGGCCACGATTCGCGCACCGGCACCTCGCCGCAGCGGCACGCTGCGCTATGACGTGCGTGCCCACGTCGCAGGCGATGGTTTCGCCGACGATGACACGCGCTCCACATACGTTACCGTCTCCGCGCGGACAGGAGAGATCGTGCTGGTTTCCTTCCAGCCCGATTGGGAGCCGCGCTTCCTTCTTCCGGTGCTGGAGGCGTCGACCGGCCTCTCCACGCTGGGCTACCTCAAGGTCGGGTCCGCTTACGTGATGCTGGGAAGCAGCGCCGACGCGGCCGGACGCCGCACACCCGAGACCGAGATACGGGCGGCGGCTGCCGACGCCGAGCTGCTCGTGCTCCACGGGCTGTCGCAAACTTCGCCGGACTGGGCGCTCGCGGCAGCGCGCGAGCACCCTCGCACGGTGATCTTCCCCACGGATCCGGCGAGCGTGCAAGCTCTGGGACACAGCGGACGGCCTGCGGCCCCAGGCGAGTGGTACATCGCCAGACAACTGCCCGCATCGGCCCTGGCCGCTGCCCTGGCCGGTCTGCCCGTGGATGCCCTCCCGCCGCTCACCGACCTGATCGTCGTGGACCCCGATGCGGACCTGACGTCCGCGCTGCTGGCGCAACGGGCGCGGCGGGGCCGGACCGACGGAGCGCTGCTCATCGAGAGCGCCGGGTCGCGACGTCGCGTTCTGGCTGTGGGTCGAGGCTACTGGCGCTGGAGCTTCCGGCCCGGTGAGGGTAGGGAGGCCTATCGCAGAGTGTGGTCCGCCGCTGCCGGCTGGCTGCTGGAGAGCGAGGCCGTGGCCGGCCGGCTCGTACGCCCTGAACCGCGCGTGGTGCCACGCGACGAGACGACACGCTGGGTCGTAGCCGAAGACCTGGACACGCTTCGCCTCCGCATCCTGGCCGGCGACACGGTCGTGCAGGATATCGTTCTGCTCGTGGGCGCCGCGGACACCGTGAGTAGCGGCCGCCTCGCGCCGGGGCATTACCGTTATGCGGTCACGAGCGGCGGAGCGGCGGCTACCGCGTTGGCGGAGGGGCCCCTCACCGTCGAGCGATTCAGCGCTGATCTGACGGTGCTGCCGATCCCGGTTCCGAGCGCTGTCGAGGGTGAGGGCAGCGCGTTGCGTCGCGTGGGCAACGGGGGTCGCAGGCTCCACACTCATCCCGCACCCTACCTCCTGGCTCTCGTGCTGCTCTGTGCGGAGTGGCTGCTACGGCGGCGCTGGGGACTGCGGTGAGAGACCGGAGATCAGAGAGCGAGCGGGTCAGTTGTCAGCGGGTCAGCGGCTAAGTCCCAAGCCATTGAACGCGGCGGTCGGGGAAGGGCGAGGCTGACCCGCTGAGTGCTGACGCGCTCAGGGGATGGGCCGGGCGGTGTGGTCGAAACCGCAACGATCCCCGCGGGGTAGTGGCTCGCCATGGTGCGACTCTTCAAGCGCGCAAGCGAAAAGCAAAAGTCGTTCTGGCAACGCGCCGTTGACCTGGCGCTCACCGACGTGCGCGTCGCTACCGGCGGTCTCGACACCGAGGCCCTGGAGAGCCTGGAGGAGCGGCTGCTCGCGGCCGACTTCGGGGTCGCCGCGACGCTCCGTCTGGTCGATCACGTCGAGTCGCTGGCACGGCGCGGCCAGGTGCGCAATGCCGATGACATGCTCGCTGCGCTCAAGCACGAGATCGAGCGTATCCTGGCGCCCGCAGCGTCCGCTGGCCTCGAGCTTGCCGCGGAGGGTGTGTCCGTCATCCTGGTGGTGGGCATCAATGGTGTCGGGAAGACGACGTCCGCCGCCAAGCTCGCGCATTGGCTCGGACGCCAGGGGAAGAGTGTGCTGCTGGCCGCAGGCGATACCTTTCGCGCCGGCGCCATCGATCAGCTCAGAATCTGGGCCGAGCGCGCAGGCGCCGAGTTCGTGGGCGCGGAGCCGGGCGGCGACCCCGCGGCGGTGGCGTACGACGCGGTCGAGCACGCGAAGTCGCGCATGAAGGACGTCGTGCTCCTCGACACCGCGGGGCGGATGCAGACGAACACGAATCTCATGGACGAGATGAAGAAGATCAAGCGGGTCGCGAAGCCCGACATGATCGTCTTCGTGGGCGACTCGCTCGCAGGGAACGACGCCGTCGAGCAGGCCGTCCAGTTC
>JACQVC010000259.1 GCA_016209995.1 Gemmatimonadota bacterium | reverse complement strand
GTCCAGACCGGAGCGCCCTGAGTTCCCTTCTTCGTGAAGATCTGGATCACGCCTGCCGCGGCCTCTGTGCCGTACAACGTCGTCGCCGCGGCGCCCTTGATGATCTCGATCCGCTCGACGTCCGCGGGGTTGATGTCGTTGAGCGGGCTCGCCGGGGCCCTGGCGCCGTCGGCTCCCAACGGATACGGCTCGCTCTTGACGCGCACGCCGTCGACGTACAGGAGCGGCTGGTTGCTCAGAGCGACGCTCACGTTGCCCCTCAGTCGAATGGTGGCGCCGGACCCCGAGCCTCCCGACTGTGCCGACACCAGGACTCCGGGCGCGCGGGCCTGCAGGAGGCCGTCCACGCTGGTAATCGGCTCGGAGATCGTGGCCGTGTTGATCTGCGCGATCGTGTTGCCGACCTCACGGCGGCGTGCCGTGCCGGCCGTTCCCGTCACCACGATTTCGTCCAGAGACAGAGCCTCTTCCGTAAGCTGGAAGTCCTGGGTCAGGGTTGACCCCGGCGTGATCGTTACCTGCCGCTCGGCGGCCGCATAGCCGATCAGCTCGACGCGCAGCGTTGCCGATCCATCCGGCACGTTCGTGAAGAGGTACCTCCCGCTGGCGTTCGTCAGACCGCCGATGCTCGTGCCGACCACGTAGACCTGGGCGCCGACCAGCGGCCGCAGCGTACCGGCCGCGACCACCTGGCCCGTGAGCGTGCCCACCCGCTCCTCGGGCGCCAAGACGATCTTCGGCGCGGGGAGCTTGGGGCGGGTTAGCTCCACCACGACGCTCGGCGTCTCGATCGGGCGCAGCGCAACGGCGAAATCAGCGGCTGGGATTCGATCGCGTGTGATCACGATCGTGCCTGCGAGCACCGCGTAGCCCAACGGGGTTCCGCCCAACAGCTGATCGAGGGCTTCGCCGACCATCCGGTCTCCGCACACGCAGGTGACCGGCTGGTCGTCACTGGGAAGAAAGCTCGGACTGTACGCGAGCGGCACATTCGCGGACGCCTGCAGGCGCTCCAGCGCGCTGGCCAGCGACACGCCTTCCACATCCAGGCGAGCCGGCTGAGACAACACGCCCGCCGGCCTGGGCTTCAGCGACGTGACCTCCCACTCGTTCAGGAGGGCCGCCTGCCTCTGCAACGGTGCGGCTCGCGCCACGCTGGCGACAACGATGAGCGCCACGAATGCGGTTCCGAGACGAACCTTACCCTTACGTAGCATGGTGACCTCCGTGATGAGGTACCGGGGACAGACAGGTCACTGGATTCCATTCCGAACGCCGATGCGTGCCTCGCCAGCCTCGAGGTCACAAGCGGTACTCAAGACACGACAGAGAATGCCGACAACCTGATCCGGCTGCTGCCCGGTGAAGGACGCCGTCACCGTGAGATCGAGAAGGGAGGAGTCTTCGATGGTGATGTCGATGCCGTACCGCCGCTCGATCTCGGTAGCGACCGCCGCCAACGGGGTCGCTTGGAACACCAACGCGCCCCCCATCCAGTCCAGTAGCGAGTATACGTTTTCGACCGCGCTGACCGCGATACCCGAACCCGACACCTGGCTCATTTCGCCGCCGCCGATCTCGACGCGGTCGCCGGCCGCCGTCAGCGCCACACGCCCGTCGACCACGACGACTCGCAGCTCCTCGGAATCGGCCCGAACCTCGAAACGCGTGCCCAACGCGACCGCCTCGCCGATGGACGTCTCCACGATAAAGGGCTGCCTCGGGTCGTGGGCCACACCGAAGAAGGCACGCCCGTTCAGGGTTACCCTCCGCTCGTCCTTGTGTCGAATGAGGCTCAGGCGACTTTGCGGGCCCAGCCGCACCACGCTCCCGTCTTCCAGCTGGACCGTGACCAGCTCGCCGGGGCCGGTCGCGAAGCTCCTGGCCGTGAACGTGGCTTTGGCTCCGTACTCCGCGATTCCGACTCCCAAGAGCACGAGCGCGGCTGCCGCGGCGGCGCCGGCCACCCACTTCCGGGACCGACGTCCGCCCGAGTAGCGAGCGGCGGCGAAGATGGGTATCGCGATCGGCCCTTCCCGTGCCCGTCGCAGGAGATCGCCCGCGACGGGTTGGGGGACTCGGGGCTCGGCATCGCCCTCCAGGCTGCCAGTAGCCTCCCAAAGCTCGGCGATGGCCCGATAGGCAGATTCGTTCACGGCCGCAGCGCCGCGCCATTCACGCAGCTGTTGCTGCTCAGCCGCCGTGGCACGGCCCTGCAACGACCGGACGATCAGCTCTTCCATGGGGACCCCTGTCCACTCACGAACAGAATGCCTGTACGACCGCCAGACACTCGGTCTCGCCCTTTCAACGACCGAAGCGACGTTTTCTACTATCGCAAGCGTCTAGGTTGGAAGTATCGCGCCTGCCGGCAGGAGCAGGGACTTACGAAGGTCGGCCAGCGCCGCGCTCATGTGGTTCGCAACCGTCTGGACGGAAATGCCCATGGCTTGGGCGATCTCGCGGTACGAGAACCCGTGGTATCTGGCCAGATGGAAGACCTCGCGACGACGTGGCGCCAGCTTACCGATCGCGGCCTCTACCTCGGCACGCAGCTCGGCCGAGGGCAGCGGATCTTCCCGATCGGCGTGGATACCGAGGCCGGCGGCACGCGCCCACGTCGTGCGGATGCGCGTGCGCTTGATCTCGTCCAAGGCGAGGTTGCGGGC
>JACQVC010000290.1 GCA_016209995.1 Gemmatimonadota bacterium | reverse complement strand
GAGCGCGCGCTCGCCGGACCCATAGTCCAGCGCGACGATTATGTCGGGCGCGACGGGAGAAGCGAGGGAGGCGCTCACCCCTCGGCCCTCCGGGCCAGCTCGAGGATTTCGTTTCCCGGAACCTCGCGCGACTCGAGTGCCGCGGCGCCCACCAGCTCGGCCACGTGGCGGACGCCGTGCGCGCGCCCGTAGCGCACCAGTCCTCGAATCACACGCAGAGCCGCCCGCGGGTCCGCGAAGGATGCCGTACCCACCTGAACGAGCGAAGCGCCCGCCAGGAGGTACTGGACCGCATCGGCGGCGTTCGTGATGCCTCCCACCCCGACGATCGGAATCGAGACACGCCTGCGGGCGGCCCATACGGCGTGAACGCCCACCGGCCGAATGGCCGGCCCGCTCACTCCGCCGCTGCCCGCGCCCAGCGCCGGACTGCGGCTGCTCGGATCGAGAATCAGCCCCGGAAACGTGTTGATCAGCGTCACTCCATCGGCACCGGCTTCCTCGGCGATGTGCGCCATTTCGCCAATGTCGGGCACGTTCGGGGCGAGCTTCACCAGGAGCGGCCGCCGCGTCGCCCCGCGGGCCGCGCTCACGACCTCTTCCAGCGCCACGGGATCGAGAGCGAAGGGAATGCCGCGCAGGTTCCGGTCGTTCGGACACGAGACGTTCAGCTCGAACCCCAGATAACCGGCCTCCTCATTCAGCGTCTTGATCACTCGCTGGTAGTGCTCGACGTCATGCCCTGCCACGTTCACGAAGACCCGCGCCGCACGCACGTGGCTGCGTATCCAGGGCAGCTTCTCCGTGCGCACGACGTCGACGCCGGGATTGGCCAGGCCCACGGAATTCAGCATCCCGGCGGCGAACTCGCACACGCGGGGCGCGGGGTTGCCCTGTCGCGGCTCGACCGTCACGGCCTTCGTGACGAACCCACCGAGGGCGTCCAGGTCGACGAGATCAGAAAGCTCTTCGCCGAAGCCGCACGTCCCGGACGCGAGCAGAACGGGGTTCTGGAAGACCGTGCCGAAGAGGTTCTGGGCGAGGTTCAACGGACCGTCTGTCTGGGCGGATAGCGCTGGAAGAAGGTGCGGATCGCCGCGGCCAGCGCGACGGCCGCTTCCCGCTGGAAGCGCGCGTCTCGCATGAGACCCTCTTCGGCGCGGTTCGAGATGAAACCCATCTCCACGAGGACCGCGGGCATCAGCGCGTTCGTCACCACGGCAAGGGGAGCCTGTTTCACGCCCCGATTCGGGCCCGGGTGCACGCCCGCCAGATGCCGCTGCACCAGCTCGGCGAGGAGCGACGACCAGTGCTGATGATCGAGCTTGACCAGCTCCTTCAGAATGAAAGTGAGTCCCTCGTCCCCGTTACTCGCAGGCTCACGCTCGGGTCCGAGCGCGGCGTTCTCGATCGCCGCGACTCGGCGCTCGTGCTCCGTGCGCGCCTCGGATAGGAAGTACGTTTCGAATCCGCGCGTGGATCGTGCCGTTGGCAGGGAATTCACGTGCACGGACACGAAGACGGACGGCCGGTTCTCCCGCCAGGAGGTCGCCCGGTCACCGCGCTCCCACAACGGGACGAGCACATCGCGATCTCGCGTCAGTCGAACCTCGATCGTCGAGTCACGTCTCAGCTCGTCGGCAAGCTGACGCGCGATCCGCAGCGCAACGTCCTTCTCGCGGACGCCCAGACGGCCCACGGCGCCCGGATCCGAGCCTCCGTGTCCGGGATCGACGACGACCAGTCGGGAGTACCGGGCCGAGAAGCTCGCCCGCTCGATCTCGGTGTCGCGCCCGGGCGACGCGCCCACGCCAGCGGTCGCAGGCGAGACGCGCAGGACCCGGGTCTCCAGGTCGTACGCGAAACTCCCCCCCAGTACGGCCGGCAGCCAGTCGACCAGAAGCTGAAGCGGGATGCGCAGCTCTCCCTGGTCCAAGTAGGGTGCTTCCGCGAGCTGATAGAGCTGCTTCTGCCAGAGCAGAAACGGGGATCCGGCCTCGAGCTGCAGCGTGTCGCCGCGGTAGACCGCTGCCAGGCGCCCGGCCCCGGTCGCGACGGACCAACCCAGACCCTCGAGGGCGCTCGCCGCTACGTAAGCGCGACCGCCGCTGCGTTCGACGGCGATCGCGGCGGGCGACTCGGCGCGCTCGATGGCAAGCACGGATGTCTCCTGCGCCGCGGCGCCGCGAACCAACAGTGCCGCGCAGGCCACAACCAGCGGAGTGTGGGCGTGTCTCATCACGACCGGAGCGTCCTCCTGACCTCCCGCTCGAGCGCTCGCCGCTTCAACTCGTCTCGCTTGTCGTGCAGCTTACGTCCGCGCGCGAGCGCCAGCGTGACCCTCGCGTAGCCCCTGCGGAAGTAGACCTCCAGAGGCACCAGAGTGAGCCCCTTCTCCTCGACGCGACCCACCAGTCGCCGAATCTCCACCCGGTTGAGAAGGAGCTTGCGCGGCCGGAGCGGATCTGCGTTCCAGCGTTGGGCCGGTTCGTACGGGCTAATGTGCAGATTGTGCAGCCACACCTCACCGCGCTCGACCCGGGCAAACGCGTCCTGAAAGCCTACCTTTCCAGCGCGCAGCGACTTGACTTCTGGTCCGCGCAGAACCAGACCGGCCTCGTACGTCTCGAGAATCTCGTATTCGTGGCGCGCCTTTTTGTTCCGGGCAATGACGTGCTTGCCCTGCGCTTCCGTCGAGCCAGCCGCCACGCGCCCGCGCCTCCCTGCTACCTCTAGTAAATGAGTACCGGCGTGCCGACTTCGACGAGATGGTAGAGGGTCCGCGCGGCCTCGTTCGTCAGACGAATACAGCCATGCGAGACCCGGCGTTGCTCCGGGTCGGGGTTCAGGATCAGCTCGGGGCTGTTCGTTCCGTGGATGGCGATGCCGTCTCCGAGGTACAGCGCCGTGGATCCCATGACCCCCGGCATCTGCCGGCTGGGCGAGTGCTCCGGTGGAATGGGCAGCCCCCTCTCCACGTAGTACCAATCGGGCGCCTCCCAGATCGGATCCTTCTCTTTGCGCTGCACCTTGAAGAGGCCGAGCGGGGTCGAGAAGGTCCAGTTGTGGCGCTCGCCGTCCAGCCGGAAACCCGTTCCCGTTCCGACCGGCGCAGACCAGACGACTCGGTCGCCATCGACCAGGCTGAGCCGGTTCTCAGCCAGGCGAATCACGACGTATGGCCCATCGTGCCGAATCAGCGGACCGGTGAAGCGGTCCTCCTTCACGGCCACTCCCGTCCCGTCCAGCTCGACCATGCGGGCCGTCCAGCCGAAGGATACGGCTTCCTGCGCGCTCGCCGGCGTCGCGCCAGCCATCTCCGTAGTGACCGATAACAGCAGGCACGCGAGGCATCGCGTCAGCAGGCCATCCTCCCGCCTGATTGGCAGCGCGCGCATGGCCATTCCTTACCCCGTCAGCTCCCAGGATGCAGCAGTGGGCGCTCGTAGCGCTGGCGGCGCTTGCGGAACATGTCGTAAACCTGAGCAACCTCGCCACCTAGTACAAAGATAATGGCTCCGTAGTACAGCCAGAAGAACAGGACGATGGCGGTAGTGAGGTTGCCGTATACGCTGCGAAAGTTCGCCACATGCGTCGCATAGGCGCTGAACGCCAGCTTGGCGACCTCGAACAGTACGGCCGTGAAGGTGGCGGCGACCGTGGCCATGCGCCACGGAATGCGTCGCGCGGGCACGTAGCGGTAGACGAGAAGGAACAGGCCCCAGATCGACGCGAAGGCCAACAGCTGCGCAGAGAGGCGCTGCAGGGAGTCCAGTCGGGAACCCTCCAGACCGAGCAGGCCGAACGAGACGTCCCGCAACGCGCCGAGCCCCAACGTGATCCCGAAGTTCACCACCAGAAGGATTCCGGCCACGAGGACGATCTGGGCATCGAAAAGCTTGCCCCAGATGATGCCTCGGTCGCGCGAAATGTCGAAGACTTCGCGAAGCACCACGCGCAGCGTACCGATCAACCGCGTGGCAATCCAAAGGAAGATCACACCCCCCACTACGCTCACACCGGCGCGCTCCGCGATCACTCCCGCGATCACGCGCTGCACGCTAGCCACCAGGTCGACATCGCCTCCGATCTGCGGTAGCTCATTGCCCAGGAAGAGCAGGACGACGGATGCCGGGTCCTCGAGGCGCGCGCTCAACACGAAGCCGGCAATGCCGACCGTGAGCAGAATGAGCGGGAGGATGCCGACCAGCACATTGAAGGTGATGGCGCCGGCCATGAAGAAGATGTTGTCTTCGTCGGCCTTGCGGACCACGTGGACGACGAAGTCGCGGGCGAGGGCTCCAGCCTCCAGGGTCACGGGCGTCCACCCCGACCCGGAATCCTCGCGTGCGGAGGGGCCGTGGCTCACGACAGCCTCGGCGTCTTTTCTGGCCAACTCAGGGGTAGCGCGGCCCGCGACCGTGGTCGTGAGCGGCGCAGCCCGCCCGTAGTCTTAGCCGGTCGCTGAAAAACGGCAGTAGGCGCGGCTACGCGTCCGCTTCGTTACCATGCGCTTCGGGTACCGTCGTGCTGCGGGCGGCGTCGATGCCCGCCCGAAACGCGGCCTTCGACTGCTCGACCTTCTTCTCCAGATCGACGCGCGCAGTACGCGCCGCCTGCCGGCCGGCCTCGACGGCGTCACGCGCCGCGTCGATCGCGTCCTGCGCCCCAACCCGCGCCTGCTCCAAGCGCGCCTCGACGCTGCGCTGCACCTGGCGCGCGCGCTGTTCGGCACTGTCCCGCAGCTTGCGCATCCCCTCCTTGATCTGCTCCTGCGTTTCCGCACCGGATCGAGGCGCTAAGAGAAGCGCGACTCCGGCACCCAGCAGGGCCCCGAGCAGGAACGGCGCGATTCCACTCCCCTGCCTCTCGACCACGATATAGGGTACGTCATCCCGGTCTCGCATCGTTACCCTCCCCTCCAGACATCGTTATCGCCTATGAGAACCTAACCGCGCCCCTCGGCCGCCGAAAGCTCACGCACGCTTTCCCTAGCTCCCCTCGCCCGCTCAGACCACCCAACGCGAGTCTTCCACAGGGATGGTCGTGCGGTCCTGATCCTGACCGCCCAGGAGAGCCCGCGTGATCTCCTTGCCCAGTTCCACACCGGGCTGACTCAGGGGATCGACCTGATAGAGGGCGGCGGCGTAGACGGTCATGATCTCGTAGAACATGATCAGCTCGCCCAACGCGTAGGGCGTCAGCCCGTCGATTCGTGTCGTTGCATTCAATCGGCCGGCACGTCTCAACGTCTCGGCGGTTGCTCGCCGCTCGGCCTCGAGCACCTCGGCGAGCGTGCGACCGCCCAGGTAGGAGAGAGCCGGAACGTCCTCGTGCAGTTTCGGGATTGTGACGTCGCGGCTCGGATTCCCCACGGCGACGAACGTGACGACCTTATCGAAAGGACCTTCTACGTAAAGCTGGAGCTGCGAGTGCTGGTCCGTCGCTCCCACGGCGGCCACCGGAGTCGGTCCCACGTGAACGACCTGGTCGCCCCGATCGGAGCGCTTCCCCAGCGACTCACCCCAGAGCTGGCAATACCAGGCGGCGAAGGCGCGCAGGCGATCCGAGTAGGGCATTAGAACGTGTATGTGGGCGCCGCGCTCGCGCTCGGCAAGGTACAGCAGCGCAGCGGCGAGCCCCGCAGGGTTCTGTGGCAACTCGGGCGTCGCGCAACGCGCCACCATAGCGGCCGCGCCATCCAGGAGAGCCTCGATGTCGATCCCGACGAGCGCCGCCGGAACGAGACCCACAGCCGACAGCACGGAGAAGCGGCCGCCCACGTTGGGCGGTATAGCGAACGTCGGGATCCCTTCCTCCTCAGCGATTCGGCGCAGGTCACCGGAAGCGGGGTCCGTTGTCACCAGGAAGTGGCGCGGAACCCCCTCGCTGCCCAGGAGCCGACGCACTCGCTCG
>JACQVC010000260.1 GCA_016209995.1 Gemmatimonadota bacterium | reverse complement strand
GCCTCATGGTCGGCGGCATCGTCCTTCTCGGCGTCGGCGTATTCGCGCTGACCATGACGGAGCTGCCCGGACGGGAGGAGCTGGATCGCAGCCAGTTCGTACGCCTGATATTCGAGGCGCACAGCGCGTTCGGCACCGTGGGGCTATCCATGGGAGCGACGCCAACGCTCAGTCCGCTCGGTCGACTCATCATTACGCTTCTTATGTTCGTGGGCAGGATCGGCCCGTTGGCAGCCGCTGCGGCGATGGCGCTGGCGGGCCGCAGGGTTCGCACCGACTATCGGTACGCGGAAGAGGATGTGGTGATCGGCTAGTGTCCCGACCGTCATGCTCTGCCTTCAGAAATGGCAGAACTCGGCGGCGGGACAGCGAGGTGGGAGGTTACATGAAGCGGTTTCTGGTGATCGGCCTCGGCCATTTCGGCTCCTGGGCCGCCAAGGCGCTATACGCCAAAGGGCACGACGTGATCGCGGTGGACACCAGCGCCGAGCTGGTGGATCGTCACGCGGATGACGTCACGCGCGGCGTGGTCGGCGACGCGACGGACCCGGAGCTGCTGAAGCGTATCGGAGCGGACAGCGTGGACGCCGTGATCGTGAGCACCGGTGAGGACCTGGCGGCCAGCATCCTGGCCACGCTGGCGCTGCGGGACCTGGGGCTCTCGGAGATCTACGTGAAGGTCACCAGCACCGCGGCGGCGAGGGCCGTCGAAGCGCTCAACGTGCGCGCCACGGTCTTCCCGGAGCGCGTGGCGGCAGAGCGGCTGGCGCAGCATATCGTCTCGACCGCGGTGCTCGACTACGTGCCTTTGGGCGACGGGTACTCGATTCAGCAGATCGCCATACCCGACGGCTGGCTCGGAAAATCCCTGCGCGAGCTGGAGCTGCCGCGGGTCCATGGGATTCAGATCGTCGCGCTCCTCGACATGTTGACCGGAACGCTCAACGTCGTGCCCGACGCGGATGCGCCGCTCAAGGATTCGGACGTGGCCATCGTGGCGGGTCCCGACGATAAGATCGCCGAGCTGTTGCAGCGGAGCTCCTGAGGTCCCGCGTCTCGCAACGCGCGATCTCCCTGGCGTCGTTCAGCGACCTCTCACCCCTCCGCGCGCAGCGACCAGCCTGCGAATCTCGCGCAGCTCCGCCGCCGTCAGGTCACGCCAGGCACCGGGCGGCAGCGTTCCGAGTTTCACCGGTCCGTAACGTACTCGCACCAGGCGGATTACGGCGTGCCCCACCGCTCGTAGCATCCTGCGCAACTCGCGCTTTCTGCCTTCCACCAGCACGACGTCGAGCCAGGTGCCCTCGGATCGGGGCCCCCGCGCAACGGACGTTGCGTGGGGTAAGGATCGGGGCCCCCGCGCAACGGACGTTGCGTGGGGTGAGGATCGGGGCCCCCTTGCAGCAGACGTTGCGTGGGGTGAGGGTCCGCGGCCGATTCGGCGCGCTCGCAGGGCTCGGGCCGTGCCATCTTCGAGCTCCACGCCGTCGACCAGCCGTGCCACCACCTGCGGAGCCACGTCATCTCGCACTAATACGCGGTACTCGCGCTCGACGCCCGCGCTCGGATGGGTCAGCCGGTGCACCGAGTCCCCGTCATTCGTGAGGAGGAGAAGCCCCTCCGAATCGCGGTCCAACCGTCCCACGTAGGTGAGGGGGCGCAACTCTTCGGTAAGCAGCGAATAGATCGTGTCACGACGTTGCGGATCGCGCCGCGTGGTGAGGTAGCCGGCCGGCTTGTTCAGTGCGATCCAGCGGACCGGCGTCAGCCGTACCTCCTGACCATCTACGGTGACGCAATCCACCGCCGGATCCACGGAGACGCCGGGCTCCAGCACGATCACGCCGTTCACGGCCACTCTGCCGTCACGCATGAGCTGCTCCGCCCGCCGACGTGATGTCACGCCCGCGCGAGAGAGCAGCTTCTGCAAGCGTACGCGCTCGGGGGTCACTCCCGGAAGGACTCGTCCCTTATGGTTGTGACGAGCAGGCTACCGTTTCTAACCATTCCCGACGCACTCGTCAGAACCACTGTAGGCGCGCATCAGAGGTTGCCGCCCATCATCTCCCCGTCGTCCTCGGTCCGTGCGGCGGCCGGCTCGCTTCCCGTTTCCTCCGCACCGCTCTTCCCATCCGGCACGCTGGCCAGCGGCGCTCGCTCGCGCAGAATGACGGGGAGATCGTCCGTGCGCGGGAGATCCTCGAGGGACCGGAACGCGAAATGCTCCAGGAAACGCGCGGTCGTGCCATACAAAAGCGGGCGACCGATGCCCTCATCTCGGCCCACGACCTCGATCAGCTCGCGATCGAGCAGCGTGCGCAAGACGCCGGCCGAGCTGACGCCGCGGATGAACTCGACCTCGATGCGCCCGATCGGCTGCCGGTAGGCGATGATCGCCAGCGTCTCGAGGGCGGGCGCGGAAACGCGAGCCGGCCGAGGCACGGTATCGAAGCGCTCCAGGTACGGCGCGAACTCCGGTCGAGTCAGGATCTGGTACCCAGCCCCTAGCTCGTAGATCTGGAATGCGCGCTCCAGCTCATCGTACTCGGCGCGCAGCTCCTGGATCGCGCCCTCGACGATGTCTTCATCCAGGGACTCGTCGGCCCCGGCTATCTCCTCGGCTTGCAGCGGGGCATCGCTCGCGAACAGTATGGCTTCCACGATCTGAACAGGCGTCACACGTCCTTCCCTTCGCGCTGGTCAGCGGACTCCTCGCGCCGGTAGAGCCACAGCTCCGCGAACGGCTGCGACTGGCGCATCGCGATCGCGTGCCGGCGCACGAGCTCCAAACCGGCGAGCAGCGTCGCCACGGCGTGGAGCCTCGAGCCCCAGGGCTTGATCAAGCGGCGGAACTCGATGCGAGCCACCCTGGCCAGCGTCTCGATGATGAGCTTGATCTTCTCGTCGATAGAAACCGGCCGCGCCGTGAGCCGGTGCTCCGTGGGCGGCGGCCTGCGGCCCTCCAGCGTGAGCGCAGCCGCGTGTACCTCGGCCCACGTGACCTCGAGGGGTTGCTCCTCGGCCGTGCGCTCCGGTCGCGGCTCGATGTAGCCCTTACCGTACCGGCGAGCTCGATCCGCCTCCGCTGCGGAAAGCCGCAGCGCGACCTCGCGGATCTGCTCGTACTCGAGCAACCGTCGTACCAGCTCGGCCCGCGGATCCTCTTCCTCCTCCTCGCCTTCGTGCCGCGGGAGCAACATCTGCAGCTTGATGCGCAGCAGCGTCGCGGCCATCTCGAGAAACGACCCGGCATCCTCGAGGCGCTCCGCGCCCATCCCTTCGATAGCGGCCAGGAACTGCTCGGTAATCCGGGCGATCGGAATGTCGAAGATGTTGATGTCCTGCTCGCGGATCAGATGGAGCAGCAGATCCAGAGGGCCCTGGAAGGGCTCGAGCTCGACTACGAAAACGCCTTCCCCGGGGGGAGCGCCGGGCGCGGTCGTCAGGTCCACAAGCGAATGAACGCGTCCGCCGCGCCCACGATCAGATCCACCGGCCAGAGCAGCACGCTCAGCACGCCGGGCAGCAACATCACCAGCGCGAGCAGCACCAGAATGCCATACCGCCCGAACTTCCGGTAGCGCATGCCCAGTGCCGGTGGCAACAGATGGTACATCACGTGGGAGCCGTCCAGGGGCGGGATCGGGATCAGATTGAATACGGCCAGGATGGCGTTGATGTAGATGCCGAACTGCGCCATCCCGTGAATCACGGCGAGCGTCGGCGCCAGCGCAGGGATCAACGTCGCCATGCGGATCGCCACGACCACCAGGATTGTGCAGACGAAAGCGAACAGGAGGTTCGCGGCGATTCCCGCCAGCGACACGCGGATGTCGCCCGCGCGGTAGTTGCGGAACCTGCTCGGATCGACCGGCACGGGCTTGGCCCAACCGAACAGCATGCGGCTCGAGGATAGCAAGAGGACCAGGGGAACGACCACGGTGCCGATCGGATCCACGTGCTTGAGCGGGTTGAGCGTCAGCCGCCCGAGCGCGTAGGCGGTGTCGTCCCCCTCCTTCCGCGCTACCCACCCGTGCGCGAACTCGTGGATCACCACCGAGAAGATGAGCACGGGCAGCGCCAGCAAGAGGGCGGGATCCATGGCCGCAACTTACCCGCGGCCCGACTTGATCGCAATTCGCGCGACGCTTATACTCCTGGCCTCACAACGGCGTATTTGCACGGCCGGCAAGGAGATGACAGCAGCAATATGGCCACGACGAAGAGCGCGAAGAAGCGAATCATCAGTAGTCGCAAGCGCGCCGAACGCAACAAAGCCGTACGCTCGCGCATCAAGAGACTGGCGAAGCGCGTACGCGAGGCCGTGGACGCCGCCAAGGCGCAGTCGGCGTTGCGCACCGCGTTTTCCGTAATCGACCGCGCGGCCAGGAAGCGACTCATTCCGTGGAATCGTGCGGCGCGTCTGAAGAGTCAGCTGGCGAAGCGGGTTAGCAAATTGGTGGGGTAGCGGATCCGCTACCCATCCTTCCACACGATTTTCCCGCCCACAATGGTGATCTTCGCCCGCCCCGTGAGCTTCCAGCCCACGAACGGCGAGTTCTGGCTCTTGGAGTAGAAGCTCGCCCGATCGACCACCCACTCGCCAGCGGGATCGAAGACCGTGACATCGGCCACGGACTTCGGCGCCAACGTGCCGCCAGGCAGCGAGAACGCTCGTGCCGGTCCGCAGCTCATTCGGTCCACGAGGCTCGCGAGATCCAGAAGGCCGGGCTTGACCAGCTTCGTGATGAGCAGCCCCAGCGCCGTCTCGAGCCCGACGATGCCGAAGGGCGCATCGTCGAACGCTTGCTCCTTCTCGTCGTAGTGGTGGGGCGCGTGATCGGTGGCCACGCAGTCGATGGTGCCGTCCGCGAGCGCGGCGCGTAGCGCCTCCGTATCGGCCGCGGTACGAAGCGGCGGCTTCATCTTCGCGTCCGTCCGGTAGGCCTCGACGGCCTCTTCGGTGAGGAGCAGATGGTGAGGCGTGACCTCGGCGGTCACGGGCACACCCCTCGCCTTCGCCGCCCGGATCGCGTCCGCTCCCCCGGCCGTGGACACGTGCTGAAGGTGGATGCGGCCCTGAGTGAGGTCCCCCAGCAGCAGGTCGCGGACGATCATCACGTCCTCCGACGTCCTGGGAATGCCCCGCAGCCCCAGGCGAGTCGCCACGAGCCCCTCGTTCATCACGCCTCCCGCCGACAACCGTAGATCCTCGGGGTGATCCGCCACGGGGATGCCGAACGTCTGCGAGTACTCGAGAGCGATGCGCATGAGTCCTGAGTCCATCACCGGATAGCCATCGTCCGTGATGGCAACGGCTCCGGCGTGCACGAGCTCCCCGACTTCGGTCAGCCGTTCGCCTTTCTGGCCGACGGAGATCGCGCCCGTCGGGTAGACGCGAGCGCCGCCCGCGCGTCTCCCTTCCGCCAGCACGAACCCGACGGCCGCGGGGTCGTCGATCGCGGGATCCGTGTTGGGCATCGCGCACACGGCCGTGAACCCGCCCGCGGCCGCCGCGCGCGCTCCCGTCGCGATCGTCTCCTTGTGCTCGCCTCCCGGCTCCCGCAGGTGTACGTGCAGATCGATCAGCCCGGGACAGACCGCGAGCCCACGGACTTCAAGGACTTCCGCATCGTCCGGCGCGGCGAGCTGGGGAGCGATCGCTGTCACGAGCCCATCCTGGAGCAAGAGGTCTCGCGTCGCGTCCAGCCGCTGGCCCGGGTCGATCACCCGGCCGCCTCGGAGCAGGATCGGTCTCATGCCCCCTCCGCCGTCTTCGCCGCCTCCGCCTTTTCCGGCTCGCCTCCGGCCAGCAGATAGAGCACGGCCATGCGCACAGCTACGCCGTTGGTGACCTGGGCCAGAATCATGGAGTGCGGGCCATCCGCCACGTCGCTGTCGATCTCGACGCCGCGGTTCATCGGCCCAGGATGCAGGATCAGGATCTCCCTCTGCGCTCGCGCGAGACGGACCTTGCTCACACCGAAGACTCGATTGTACTCGCGCAGGCTCGGAACGTAGCCGGCCTGCATCCGCTCCAGCTGCAACCTGAGCACGTTGAGCACGTCAGCCCACTCGATCGCCTCTTCGATGCGTCGCAGCACAGTGACACCCAGATCCGCGATGCCCGGCGGGAGCAGCGTTTTGGGCGAGCACACCGCGACGTTCGCACCCAGCTTCAGCAGCCCCCAGATGTTCGAGCGCGCCACGCGCGAATGCAGGATATCCCCCACGATGCAGACGTTGAGCCCGGCGACTCGCCCGCGGTGGTCGCGGATCGTCAACAAGTCGAGCAGTCCCTGCGTAGGGTGCTCGTGCGCGCCGTCCCCGGCATTGATCACGTTCGAGCGAATGCGCTCGGCCAGGAACTTGGCGGCCCCGGACGCCCAGTGGCGCACAACCACCATGTCGATGCGCATAGCCTCGAGATTGCGGGCCGTGTCCACGAGCGTCTCACCCTTCGCGACGCTCGAGGCCGTCGTGGCGATGTTGACGGTATCGGCCGACAGGCGCTTCTCGGCGAACTCGAACGAGATGCGTGTGCGTGTGGACGGCTCGAAGAAAAGGTTGACGATGGTTTTGCCGCGCAGGACCGGCACCTTCTTGATCGGTCGTTCGCTGATCTCCTTGAACGCTTCAGCGGTGTCGAGGAACACCTGGATCTGTTCGGCGGAAAGGTGCTCGAGTCCGACCAGATCCTTGCCCAGCGCCAGCGCCCGCTGCGTCATGCGAATATCCCTGCCGCCGGAAGGATGATGGCAAAGCCTGTGAGGTGAAGGGATCGCCGGAGGAGCCGGCGCCTCATGCCGCCTCCTTGGGCAACGTGACCAGATCGACTCCCAAGCGTCCATCCAGCTCGGGCACGAGCACCTCGACCGTCTGGTCCCCCATCACCTCGACGTGGCGCCCGACCACGTCGGGCTGGATCGGCAGCTCGCGGCCGCCGCGGTCCACCAGCACACACAGATAAATGCGGCTCGGGCGCCCGAAGTCCATCAGCTCGTTCAGCGCCGCGCGCACCGTACGGCCGGTGTAGAGAACGTCATCGACGATCACTACGGCCTTGTCGTCGATGCCGCCGGCCGGCAGCTTCGTGGTTCCGATCACCGGGCGAGGCCCGATGGCACGCAGATCGTCACGGTAGAGCGTAATGTCCAGGTGGCCGCTCGCGATGCGATCGCCTTCCGCCTTCTCGATCTCGCGCACCAGCAGCTCGGCCAGCTGACTCCCTCGCCGCTGAACCCCCACCATGATGAGGTCGTCCGTGCCGGCGTTGCGCTCGACCAGCTCACGGGCCATGCGCCCCACCGCGCGCAGCACGGCTCGCTCATCCATGATCGGTACGCGGTTCAAATCATGCATTCACCCCTCCCCTGTACCACCCCGGCGGGTTAGCGGGTTGCCGGGTCAACGGGTTAGACCCGTCCTGCGACCCCGCACGGCAACGGCTTCACGGTGGGGTCTAAGCTAACCCGCCAACCCGCTAACCCGCTAACCCGCTCATGGCCCCGTGAACGCGGCGCGAGCCACCTCCACAAGATACGTGCCGGAGGGATTGCCATTGCCGGGCGTCACCGCCCAATCGTAGGAGAACAGTGAGATCCCCCGCGCGCCTAACGTCCGTGCAATCCGGATCTTCTCGACGGTACCGCTGACGGTATTGCTGTAGGCGCCGATGCCGGCCCACACCGGCCGCAGTCCGCCGGCCGCCTCGACCGCGGCGGCCAGCTGCCGGCGGAAGAGCTCGCTGTCCGGCGTGTACGCCATCAGAACGGCCACATCGAGGATCCCCTGTCGCAGCCAGGTGGCCCAGTCCTGGAACCGATTTCGGTACGCGTCCTCCGCGTTCGCGAACAGAGCCGCCGAGACCACGACCGGCGGCTTCCGTTTCTTCACCCCGTAGTACACGCGCTCGACCAGCTCCGTGATCTGTTCTCGCCGGAAATCGTCCCAGAGTTCTGGCAGCGCATCGACGAAGGCCAGAGGATCCCTCGTCGCGGCGGCGTCCAGCTCCGCGCGGCGCTCGGACCCGAGCCGTCCGGTCGTCCACTCGCGGAAGCCGTCCAGCGCGGCGCGAGAATAATCGAAGTCAGGTCCCGGAAAGCGGACGTAGTCCAGATGGATCCCGTCCACATCGTAGCGCTCGACCACATCCATCACGACGGAGTAAACGTGCTCCTTCACCTCCGGGTGCGCGGGCGCCGTGTACACGCCTTCCAGCTCGCCAGAATGCTCTCGTGCGTGCCGAACGATGGCATCCCGGTACCTGTCATCGTTCGGATCCATGTCGTGCAGCGCCCGCGCCAGCGGCCGAGCTACGGCCAGCAGGCCCGGACCTGAGTTGAACAAGTGGCGCGGATCGTCAGGCGGCAATTCGGCGCTCGCGAGCAAATGAGCGTTGACCCAAGCGTGGACGCGCAGTCCGCGCGCGTGCGCCTCCCGGATCGCCAGAGCCAGCGGGTCCAACTGGTCCGGGCTGGGGTCCTGGTTGGCGGGGGGCGGTTCCCAACGGCCGCGGTAGTAGGCGTCCCCGCGGCCGCGGACCTGGACGATGAGGTCGCCAAAGCCGGCCTCGGCGGCGCGGCGCACCATGGCGCGGATCGAGTCCGCGTGCGTGAGCGTGCTGCGGACCACCCAGAGGGCATGGACTTCGGCGGTTGTGGCTGGAGGCGTCGCCGAAGGCTGGACCGGCGGCCGCTCCGTCGCGGCGGGTTGCCCGCCCCGTTCCGCAGCAGGTCTCCCGCCCCGCGTCGGCTGCGGCCCCGCCTCGGGTAGGGGCCCACCGACTAGCGTGCAGCCGCTCAGGACCACGACTGCGACGAGCGCGCGGCAGAAGCCGCGACGAAACTCGCCGCACGATCGTGTCATCGGCGCTCCTTGAAGAAGTCGCGGAGCAGTTCGGCGGCTTCGTCAGCCAGTACCCCCGCCGTCACTTCCGCGCGATGGTTCAGCCTGGAATCCTGCACGAGATTCCCGAGACTCCCGCACATACCCGCTTTCGGATCGGCCGCGCCGTACACCAGGCGAGGGATGCGGGCCAGCACGATGGCGCCGGCGCACAGCGCGCACGGCTCGATGGTGACGTACAGCGTAGAGTCCAGCAGGCGCCAGTCGCCCAAGCGTTGGGCCGCCTTGCGGATGGCTACGACCTCGGCGTGTGCCGTCGGATCGGGCGAGGACACGGTGAGGTTGTGACCCTCGGCCAGCAGACGGCCCTCCCGGACAAGGACGGCCCCCACCGGAACCTCGCGAACCACGGCGGCTGCACGAGCCATCTCCAGGGCGCGAGCCATCCACAGGCCATCGGCCTGCTGAGGCGGCAACGAGCGCAGAGACGTGGAAGTTACGGAAAGATCCAGCAAGACCGGCTTGCGGGACGCCGGGGGCGACGCCCCGCGAGAATCAGTGGGCCGTTGCCCCAACCGCAGCCGGGACACCGGCGAATCTGCGGTAAAGTGCGGCTACTCGGCCCAGCAATACGAACTCCTCACCCTCATCCACGATGATCGGCTCGTACATCGGATGGCCCAGGTCCAGCACCAGCTTGCCCTCCCGCCGGTAGAACCGCCGCACCACGCTCGTCCCGCGCGCACTCGCGGCTACCACGTCGCCATCCGCCAGATCGCTCGCGAAGACCGGCTCGACGAGGATCAGATCGCCGTCGCTGATGCCGAGCACGGCCAGCTCGTCGCCGCGCACGCGCACGAAGAATGCACCCCGCGAGTCCGTGAGCTGAGGATCTAGCAGAATCCTCGTCTCCAGCTGCTCGCCCGGCCGAGCGCCGTTCGGCAGCTCTCCGTAGCAGGGAACGCTGACCGTGCGGGCATTCAGCTCCATACCGAGGATCCGAACGCCACGCGAACGCGACGGATCGCGCTCGAGATACCCCTTGTCCGCCAGCGACTGAAGGTATTCCGAGACCGTTTTCGTACTACGGATGCCGAAGCGCTGGGCGATATCCCGGATGGACGGCTGGTAGGTGTTCGCTCGCAGGAACTCTACCATGTAATCCAGGATCTGCTGCTCGATCTCCGTGAGCGCTAGCGGCGTCGTCGATGCACTCTGCTGGGGAGCCGGCGTCATGTTTTCAACGCGTATTGTGCGTGACTGGCGATGGACGACGTCGCACAGGATGCTGGAGCGCACATCCTAATGCGACTGGTCCAGGGGTGTCAAGAAAATCCATCGATCTCGTAACAAAATCGCGTCGCGTCAGCGGTCACGGACGCCCGCGCCGGCAGCGGATCGGTCGCGCAGGTAGCGAACGGCCTCTCCAACGCGCCGGAGCGAGCGCTCTCGTCCCAGGACCACGAGGACCTCGAAGATACCCGGACTCACCGCCTGCCCCGTGAGCGCCACGCGCAACGGGTGGATCAGCCTGGCCGCTGGAATGCTCCGGTCGGCGGCCAGCTTGCGCAGCCGTTCCTCCAGCGCTGCCCCCGTCCACGGTCCCTGGGCCAGCCGGTCGGCCAGCTGGCCAAGCTGCTCGCTTACGCCCCGCGCATCCCGCCAATGCTTCTCCACCGCGGCCGCCTCGTACTCGACTCTTTCCACCAGATAGGGACGAG
>JACQVC010000255.1 GCA_016209995.1 Gemmatimonadota bacterium | reverse complement strand
TCCACACGGTCTTCCACGTCTGTCCCGCCGCGATGACCCCTGGAATTGCGGTCACCGTGTAATCCCTGTGCGCGGGACGTTCCGCCGCGGGTCGAGCGCGGGGAGGCCGGGGGGCAGGAGGGTTCTTGCAGTTCGCAGTGACATAGGCCTGATATTTCGCGTCGCTGGGAGCTTGTACTCCTGGACCTGTCTCCGCGGCCGGCGCCGGAGTCTGGCCCGCCACCACGATCGCACCGAGGCACGTCAGCGCCACGATCGCGATTCCTGTCGACCTCATAGACATGCTTCCTCCATTCGCGACCCGCACGAGAGGCTGAGTTCCCTCTGATGTCACCGCCCGGCGGGCGTCTCCCAGAAACTATCTGGTTACCGTAGAGTACAGCAAGGGCCGTGACGCCTCCTCCCGAAAAACGACACCCCCCGGCCTTGTCGATGCGGGTCTATGTTGGGCCCGGCGACGGTCGGGTTTGTCCTGGTGATGGTGTGGCGACTGATCGGACCGTCTCTCGGCAGCGTGCTTCAGTGGTGGGCGATGCCACAAGCCAAATGGCAGCTCGTTGTCGCCCTCGTTGTAGCGTATCTCCTCACGGTGACGGTGACGACCCGTGTGGTCATGCTGAGGGAAACCCCCAGACTGGTCGAATGATCAGACCAGTTGACTGCGGCACAGCCTGAAGCGACAACTCGAAAGCGGTGTGTGGTACGCGTATCAAGGGCAAGGGGCATAGACGGTCTGGACTCCGAGTCGTCCTCTCCGGTGTCTAGCCCCAGCTCAGATCGTGCCTGCCGTAAGGGAGATCCCGGAAGCGCTTGCCCGTCACCTGGAACACCGCGTCGCCGATCGCCGACTGGACCGACGTGGCGCGGTCGTGCCCCATGCCGATCAGCCAGTGCCCGGTCTCGAAGAACCGGATGTTGACCAGGCCGAAGCCCGTCTCGTGGGCGACGTCGACGCGCTCCAGCCTGACCCTGCCGTTGCGGCTCACCGAGACGGTGTGCACCATCCGCCCGACAAAGCCTTGGTGTCTTGCGTGGATGAGAAGCCGCAGGTCCAGGCGCTGAACCGGACCGAGCGGGTGCTGCCGCTGCGGGCCGGCGAGCCGCAAGCTGGTGTCCTACTGTGCGCCGACGTCGCTGGTTCCAGCGGCGCGTCCCGATCCCGCACTCTTCGCTTGCCGGTCCTGGTAGACCAGCCACGCGCCCAGGCCCACGAGCGCCATCGGCCACCAGTCGGCGACCCACGCGAGCGACATGCCGAACATCGTGTGGCCGAACAGGACCAGGCCGGCGCCGATCAGGACGACACCGCCGCCGAACGACCCCATGCGGCGCGGGCCCTTGGCGTCCTCGGGCAGGTCCATCGGCCGCAGGCCCGACAGCGCCTGGTTGTAGAGGCTCGCGCGACGCGCGGCGTCGATCACGTTGTACAGCCAGGTGAACGCCATGAAGAAGCCGAGCGGACCCTGAAGGTCGCGGTCGATCGAGTCGGTCGCGATGAGGGCGATCATCCCGGCAATCGCGGCGATGTGGATGAAGCCCTGCTGGTAGTAGCCCACGTACACCTGGCCGAGGCCGGGCATGGCCGACAGGATCGCCGCGACGAGCGGCGACTTCTTGCGCGGGTCGTCGAGAAACCGCTCCGTGCGCGCGGCGATCCGGGGCGGGGCTTCGACGCCCGGCGCGCCCGCGGCATACTGATCGATGGTCTGATTCATGTTCGCTGCTCCGTTGGTTGCACACGGTGCGTGCGTTCACAGAGGAGAACGCACGCGGCTCGCGTCGGGTTCGGTCGGGGCGGACTGAGCGCCGCCGAAGACGTCGCGCGTCCACTGGCGAACCCGCGTGGCCGCCGATTCGCCCGGTGCGACAATCCGCGACAGCCCGCTCGAGGCCGACGCCACCAGATCGTCCCAGGTCCGCCGGGCCCAATCGGCCCACGTCGCGGCGAGGCTCCCGGGTGCTTCCGCGGCCGCAACGACGCCGGTCATGCGTTCCCGCAGCGCCTGGACGCCCGCGTCGATCGCCTCGACAGGCCCGCTCACCCGCCCGACCAGCGGCTCGACACGCGCCGCCGTCCACTCGAACGCCGAGAGCGGATTGCCCGCGGCGAGCACGAGGATGAGCGTCAGCGCGTACGCGGCCTCGAGCGCGAACCGCGGCCGCGAGACGAGCGCCGCCCACCGCCGCCGCCACCAGTCGAACGCGCGGGCGCGCGCCGGCCGCCGGCTCGTCGCGGCCAGCACGCGGGCCGTGAACGCCGGACCGGGATCGATCTCGGCCAGCGCCGGCAGCGCGGCCACCATCGCAGCCATCTCCTCCACCACGGCCCGGCAGGCAGCACAGCTTGCGAGGTGCGCGGCGACGAGCGTCTGCTCGACCCCCGGCAACGGCTCGTCGAGCGCCGCCGCGGCCTGCTCGCGCGCGCGCCCGCACGCGCCGCCGGCCGACCGCGCCATGACGGACGCGGCAAACCCGGCATCGCCGGCCGCCGTCTCGACGCCCCCCGCGAATGCCGCGAGCCACGCCCGGCAGCCGGCGCACGCGTCGTGGTGTGTAGCGAGATCCGGCCTTCGCGCGAGAAGCGCCCGGCCGTCGCCGGCCTCGAACACGGCCTGCTGGAACGCGAGGCATTCGGTCGTCGTCATGACTCACCTCGGTCCGGACCCGCCGCCAGCATCCGTTCCGCCAGTTCCGTCCGGGCCCGGTTGGACCGCGACTTCACCGTGCCGGCCGGTACGCCGAGCACCGACGCGGCCTCCTGAACCGAGCGCCCCTGGACGTCGCGCAGCAGGAGGATCTCCCGGCTGAGGGCCGAGACCCGGCCGAGCGCGGCGCGCAGCCGGTCGCGGCGCGATCCGGCTATCGCCCCCGCCTCGGGGTCCTCGCCCGGGTCCGCAAGCATCGGGACCTCGTCGGCGGGAACCGACACGGTGGGCCGCCGGACCTTGCGGCGGCGCAGAAAATCGATGGCGCGGTTGCGGGCCACCTGGAACATCCAGGGCAGGAACTCCCGGTGGGGCGCCCACGTGCGCCGGGTCTCGAACAGGCGGATGAAGATCTCCTGCGCCAGGTCCGCTGCGTCCTCGCGGTCGTGCACGTAGGTGCAGGCCAACCCGTAGATCCGCCCCTGGAATCGGCGGACGAACGCCTCCCAGGCCAGCTCGTCGCCGGCTTTACAGCGCGCGATCAGCGTCGACAGGTCGGGGTTTTCCACCAGGTGACCTACGGGCCCAGTGTCTCACCAGTGCCCGACAATTGCCCAAACGCAAGGGACGAGTGGGAGGTTCCCCTGGGCGCCGGCCAGTGTCGCAGTCGTGGCCCGGCGCCTGGTCATTCGACCGGCTCCCAGCCCGGCGTCTGGTCTCCACGGCCTCGGCCACGGGCGTACGTAAGAGCGCAGCGCTCCACCGGGAGTCGGCCTCAACGCCAGCGGCCGATCCGCGTACGGCGCCACGCTCGAGGAGTTCAAGCGGCGCAACATCACGCGATGCCGTACCGCGGCGAGCGCCATCGCGCGATTCGCCAGTCGAAAGGCGTCGAGCATGCGCGGATCGTCGAGCAGCGAGAATCCATCGTCGATGCGCTTCGCCGCGCGGCGCGCCGCCTCGAGGAGATCCGCCGCGACCTCTGCGTTTCGGCGGGCTCGACGCGCTCGACCTCGCACTGTCGGCTTTGTCGCGGCTCGAACGCATGGAGCAGCAGTTGGAAGATGCGCGCCTCGCGAAAGAAGACACGCTGGGACGGGCGCT
>JACQVC010000258.1 GCA_016209995.1 Gemmatimonadota bacterium | reverse complement strand
GGTATGGGACCCGGCGTGGACGGAGCTGGATGGGCAAGGCGTCGCGCACTTGCTCGCGCGGGCGGTCGCGGTGCTGGGCGGCGCCGATCTGATCCTGTGCGGGCGGCAGGCCAGCGACCTCGAGCAGGGGCTGGTCGGTCCAATGCTGGCGGAGGAGTTGGGAATGCCGTGCGTCACGGTGGGACGCCGGATCACGGTGCAGGGGCAGAGCGTGCGCGTTGAGCGCGAGGTGGATGGGCTGGTCGAGAGCGTCGAGGTGACGTTGCCCGCGGTGGTCACTATGACGAGCGCGAAGAGCAACGTGCCGCGGATGCCCAAGGTCAAGGACGTGATGCTCGCCAGGGGGAAGCTTATTCGGGTACTCGGTGCCGCTGAGCTGGGCGTGGAGCCGGGGTGGGTCGGCGCTCGCGTGCGCGTGGAGCGGCTGCGTGTGCCCGTGACGGCCGGGCGTTGCGAGATGCTGGCCGGCGAGGAGGCGGGGGCGCAGGCGGCGGCGCTGGTCGACCGGTTGCGCGCGCTCAAGGTGATCTAGTGCTCGCGGACGTATCGGCTTTCTCGGCGCGCGACCGTACTTCCGGTCGTGGAGCAATGCCGATGAGCGCTCGACCGCTGGGAACGCCCTCCGTACTCGTATACGCCCGTCAGCAGTCAGAGGGCGCGCGGCTTCCGGAAGCCACCAGGTCCGTGATCGGTTTTGCACGTGCCACGGCCACTGCGCTGGACCTACCGCTTGCCGCAGTGACGCTGGGACCTCAGGCGGCGGACGCGGCGAGTGAGGCGATCGCGTGCGGCGCCGACCGGGCGTACACGGTTGCCGATCGCGCGCTCGAACGGTACTCGCCGGAGCGCGCGCTCGTGGCGCTGGAGGCGGTGGCTCGCGCGGCGGAGGCTGCCATCGTGTGCCTGTCGTTCGACTCACAGGGGAAGGATCTCGTCGGCGCTCTCGCGCAGCGCTGGGACGCGGCGGCGGCGACGGAGATCGTGGGTTTCGAGGTGGACGCCGATGGCATCCTGCTCGAGCGGCCGGCGTACGGTGGCAAGGTCATGGCTGCGCTGCGACCGGAGCACCCGCGCGTGGTGATCGGCGTTCGTCCGAAGAGCTGGGATCCCGTCCTGCCGGACTCGACGCGCACGGGCGCCATTCACGCCGTGGAGTGCGCCCTGCCGGCCAGTGTCCCCGTGCGCATCGTGTCGGAGCCCGCGGCGGAAGGAGCGCGGCTCGAGGATGCTCGCGTGATCGTTGCGGGCGGCCGTGGGTTGGGCGGACCCGCGGCGTTCGCCGACCTCGAGCGCCTGGCCAAGGTGCTGAGCGGCGTGGTCGGTGCGTCCCGTGCGGCGTGCGACGCGGGCTGGGTTCCGTCCACCTATCAGGTCGGTCAGACCGGGGCGATCGTGACGCCCGATCTGTATATCGCCGTGGGGATCTCCGGGGCCAGCCAGCACCTGGCTGGCATTGCCGGCGCGAAGACGGTCGTGGCGATCAATCGCGACCCCAACGCGCCGATCTTCAAGCGAGCCGACCTCGGGATCGTGGGCGACTTCCGCGAGATCCTGCCCGCGCTCGAGGACGAGCTGCGCAAGGTCATGGCGGTCACGTGACCGTTCTGGCGCGTGGAGCGGGTTGGCGGGTTAGCAGGATAGTCCCCTCACCACCACCGCGAGGGTTTTGTCGAGCCTGGGAGGGACGAGGGTCATGAGCGAGGGCGTGCGCACCCTGCGTGAGGTCGGCAGCGCAGAGGAGATCGAAGTCCTCTACTGGGTCGGCTGCGCGGCGGCCCTGGACGAGCGGCTTCAGCGCGTGGCGCGCGCGATGGTCCGGGTGCTGCAGCACGCAGGTGTGCGCTTCGCCGTGCTCGGCGCGGAGGAACGCTGCACGGGCGATCCCGCACGGCGGACCGGCAACGAGTTGCATTTCCAAATTCTCGCGAGCGAGAACATCGCTACGCTGAACCGCTACGGCGTGAGACGCATCGTCACGCACTGCCCGCACTGCTTGCACACGCTCCGCAACGAGTATCCCCGGCTGGGTGGCGCGTACGAAGTCCTACACCACAGCGAATTCGTGTACGCGCTCATCGCGGACGGCCGCCTGCGGCTTCCCCGACCGCTGGACGAGACACTCGTGTTTCACGACCCCTGCTACCTCGGCCGTTACAACGGGATCTTCGACGCACCGCGCGAAATACTGGACCGCGTGGGCGCCCGGCGAGTCGAGCTCGAGCGCACACGCGCGCGGAGCTTCTGCTGTGGGGCGGGCGGCGGACACGCCTTCTTCGAGGACCGCGGCGGCGGCAAGGTCAACGTGAACCGGGCCAGGGAAGCGGTGGCGAGCGGCGCGTCCACGGTGTGCACGGCGTGCCCGTTCTGCCTGTCCATGCTCGAGGAGGGTGTGGCGGCCGCCGCACCGCGGGGCGCTGTCCGCGTGCGGGACTTCGTCGAGCTGGTGGCCGAGATGATCGGTGCAGCAACGTCCCCGGGTAACGATCCCGTCGGGCTGAAGGCTTTCGAGTTCTTGAGCAATGCGAGCCGTCGCACGGTAGAGGAGTGAGGGATCAGCACTATAGTCCCCGAGCTTCGCGTCGGGAAAGTCAAGAACGATTGGCGGCCGGATGCCGAGAGCCTCGGCCGCCCATTGGGCTTCTTCGGCGCGAACCCTCGCGAGCATGATCAGATGTCATCATCGCCGGGCACTAGCAGCCTGCCGCCTTCGTGGCATCGACGTCGATAACCGGGTCCTGGAGGAGAGCGGCGAAGCTGCCGACGTCGGCCAGCGTGAACGTCACCGAGTTGCCGACCGCGGGGCCGACGTCAGCCTGCGCGAAGACGGGGACCGTAGTGCCGAGGACGCGGTTGTCCGAGAGCCGCACGCACCGGACGCTGTTTCCCTGCGGCGGCTTCTCCGTCCCCGCCAGGGGGGAGTACCCGCCAATCAGCCGGATCCCGGCATAGGCAGTCGTGATGCTGTTGTTGGTGATCCGCACGTCGCTGATCGAGCCGTCCCGCCCTCCGTCTCCTCCTCCGATCAGCACGACGCCGCCTGCGGTCGAGAGGTCGGTGTCGACCGTCCGCTCGCCCTCTCCCGTCGTAATGACGTTGCCGTCGATCTCGATGTCCGTGATCGAGTTGCCCGCGGCGGTCAGTCCTTGTCCGACCTGCCCGGCCCCCAGATAGATGCCCTTGCCGAGGATGTTCGAGGAGACGACGTTGCGGCGCACGCGCACCGCCTCGACACGATTGCGCGAGCCGCCGCCGTTGGTCCCGGCCTGGACGCGCACACCCGAGGCGGGCGCGCCGACAATCTGGTTATTCGAAACTTCTACGCGCCGCACGAGGTTGTCGTCCGGAGACCCGCTGATCCGGGGATCGAACGCGAAGTAGTCATTGCCCGCATCGACGACGATCCCGAAACAGCAGGGCACCGACGCGCTCGGCCGCGCGACCTGGATCCGGTTGTCGACTACGCGTCCTCGATGACGCTCGCGCGCGCCCGCTGCAGGCCGGCGGCGATGATGATCGCGCCGTCCCTGCCCGCCTGCACGGTCTCGAGCGTGTTGCGTGCGATGAGGACGTTCGCGATGCGGGTCGAGATCGAGTTCCCCGCGACGTCGATCTGGATAGGCGGCCCGCCCGCATCCGGTTCGGCGGCGGTGCCGATCCGGAGCGTGTTGCCGGTGATCGTGATGCCGTCGACGAGGTCGCCGACGCTCGTCAGCGTGACGTGGACGCCGGACTGCGACGCCTCGATCACGTTATCTGTGATCGTCGTGTTCACCCATGCGTTGTGAGTCGCGCAGGGATCGCATTCTAGGTACGAGGGGGACAGGACGACCCCATGGCGAGCGCCGCGGATCGTCAGCCTTTCGACAGTGTTGTCGGCGTAGGTCACGCCGACCGGCAGCGGCGGGCTGACGGGGCGGATCTCGACGCCACTGTCGAAGCCCTCGAGGGTGAGCGCGTGCAGTCGGTTGCCGCTCGAGGCGATCTGGAAACCGTTTGGTTTGGGTGTCACCCCAGACCTTGCGACGAGCGTCGCCGGGCCTTTGATCGTGACGTTCCCGCCCCGGAGCACCAGCGCCGTGCTGACCGTGATCGTCAGCGGGGTCGAGAAGCGGATCGTGTAGGATCCCGGATCGTTGTTCGTGGCTTCGGTGGCTTCCCGGAGGGAGAGCCCGTCCGGACCTGGGTTGGCGAGCAGCGCGGCGACAGACGAAAAGTCGGCGTTCACGGTGTCGGCCGCCGTCGTTACGACGATCGTCGCCGCTGGCCTCGCATCGCTGAAGAAGAGGGGGAGCACGAACCCGGTGACTGTCAGGATGTGCGCCCGGCGGATCCGTGTGGCCGCGCAGGCCGCGCCGAACCCGTTACCGATGTTGACCACGGTTACCCCGCTTAGAGAGAGAAGCCGACGTGAGTTGACGCACGGCACGAACGGCGGGATGTGCAAGAGAGCACGGTTCACCGCACCGTACGCGCCACAGTAGCAAAGCTGCGCACAGCAT
>JACQVC010000253.1 GCA_016209995.1 Gemmatimonadota bacterium | reverse complement strand
GAGCTGGCAGTACGTCCAGGCCATCGCGCTGGGCGGACCCAGCATCCATCCAGCGTTCCATGCGAGTCACTTCTGGGTGTGGGCGGATGATGACACGCCGGCGATCCGCGCGGACGTCGCGAGTGTGGGGGCTGAGCGGTGGCTTGGGGGCGGCTGGTTGGCGTCTGCGACGGCCTTTGTGCGCCGCGCGACGGGCGTCACGGTTCCACCGCCCGACTCGGGAAAGCTGGAGATCGCGCGGCGCCCCAGGTTCGTCACCGGCGAGAACCTGGCGGGCGGCTTCGAGGCCGGTCTCCGTAGGATTGGCGCCAGCTGGTCGGCGTCGCTCGGCTACTCGTGGGGCGCCTCGGCGCTCGAGGCCGGCGGGTGGCGGTACCCGTCACCCGCGGATCGGCGGCACCTGGTGGACGCGATGGTGGGTGTGCGGGTACTGAGCGCGCTGCGCCTCACCGCGGCGTTCACGTCGATGTCCGGCGCGCCGTTCACGCGGGCTGTAGTGCTATCGCAAGCGGACTGCACATACTTCGCCTTCGGGTGCGGAAACCCAATCGGCTCGTACGTTCAGCAGCCGAACGCGCAGCGCACACCGGCATACCAGAGCCTCGACGTATCGGTGCAGTGGGCTCGGACGTTTGGGAGGGTGGAGCTGAGCACGTACCTCCAGGTGAAGAACGTACTGGGCCACGACAACGGCAGCACGTACTCGGGAACGGTACGGTCGGAGCGCGCGCTCCCGACTGGTGCCAAGATCGTCTGGGATGACCGCTTCGAGCCGGGGCTGCCGCGAATGCCGCTGTTCGGCGTGCGGATGACGTTCTGAGCGGGATGGATGCGGCCAGGCTGTTCGAGGAGCACCATGCGGCGCTGTTTCGGTACCTGGTGCGACTCACCGGTGATGCGGACGTGGCGCACGATGCCGCGCAGGAGGCGTTCACGCGACTCATCGCGCAGCCGCCGCGCGACGAGAGCCCGCGCGCCTGGCTGTTCACGGTGGCCCCGAATCTGGTGCGCGGCGGGGGAAAATCGCGGACGCGGCGGCTCGAGCTGCTGCACGCGACGGTGCCTGCCGGACCTGCGGCGGACCCTCAGCCAGATCCGGAGCAGCTGGTGGAGGCGAGCGAGCGACGCACCGCGATCCGGGCCGCGCTCGCTGAGCTGACGGACAAGGAGCGTGAGATCCTGCTGATGCGCGAGGAGGGGTTCTCGCACAAGGAGATCGCGGAAGCAGTGGGAACCACGACGGGATCGGTCGGAACGATGGTGGCGCGAGCGCTGGACAAGCTGGCGACCGCGCTGCCGCTGGACGCGGAAGCGCTGTAAGTGGACCGTGACGACGATGATGGACAAAAACGATTCGCACGATAGAGAGCGACCGGATTCAGAGCCGGGATCTGGAGATGAGGCTGTGATCGATGCAGAGCTGATCCGCTACTTGGACGGCGAGCTGGAGGACGCCGAAAGCGAAGCGCTTTCCGCGCGCCTGGCGGCGGAGCCGGTCCTGAGCGAGCGCCTCGATACGCTGCGGCGGCGGGCGGCGAGGCTGTCGGCTCTGCTCGCGGAAGCGGACCCGACGGACATCGAGGTGCACAGGAGCGCGACCGCGATCCTGGCAGCGCTGCGCGAGTCCAGTCGGCAACGCGCGGTGCCCGCGGCCAGGCAGCCCTGGTTCCGTCGCGCGCCGGTCGCGATGCGCATAGCCGCGGCGATCACCCTGCTGCTGGGGCTCGCGCTCGCGGTGCCGCCGGCACGCGCCTGGGTGGTCGAGCGCGTACGCGACGTCGCCGAGGCACTGGGTCTCACCTCGGCCGCGGCACCGGTGCCGGAAGCTTCGCCGGACGTATCGGCTGCCCAGCCCGTGGGCGCCGAGGTGGGTGTGACGTTTGCGGTCAGGCCGGGCACTTTCGAGGTGCAGGTCTCCCAGCCCGTGGGCACTTTGATCCTGCGCCGAGGCGAGGGTGCGACGGGCAGCGCGGAGGCGTCCGGTGTGCCCGGTGTGAGCTTCGTCGTGCTGCCTGGTGGGCTGCGGATCGAGGGGCCGGCCTCAGCGTCCGCGACCTACCTGGTCACGCTGCCCGCCGAGGTCACGAACGTGCGGGTCCGCATCGGAGATGGCCTGAGCGTGCTTCACGCACTGCCCGCGGGCGGGGACGAGCTGAGGATCGATCTGTCGAGCCCGTGAGTCGACACTCGCGGCTCGCTTCAGCGCGCAATCCAGAAGTTGATGGCGATGCCCGCGAACGCGGCGCGCGCGTCACCGGAAAGATCTCCGCCGACGTAGAATTCCAGCGAGCGACGCTCGCCGAGCAAGTGCTCGGTCGTGAATTCCACGCGAGGGGTGTCCTTCTCGAGACCGGCGTGCAGCGATGCGTAGAGCGCATTCGTGAGCTGGAGCCCGATTCCACCCGCCGCGGCCAGTACGCTCTCGCCTCCACTCCCCTCGTCGCCGAAATAATGCGTGGCGCTGGCCGTGCCGATGATGCCGAAGCGGTTCCAGTAACGCTCGGCGGTCAGCGTGAAGGCGGCATCTCCGTTGCCACCGCCAAAGGGAGCGGCGCGCGAGTCGGTCATCAGGCCGAGCTCGAGCACGGCGAGAAGGTTGCGTGCTCCGGCGTCCGCAGAGCGCGAGTGGGCCAAGACTAGATGAAGGTCGCCGATACCGGTTTCGCCCAAGCGGTCGTTCAGTCCTGTGAGTCCGTCATTGCGGTCGCGCTCGAGACGGCTGGTGACTATTGGGGCGCGCACTCCGATCTCCCATGAATCGCTGAGACCGTAACCAAAGACGAGATTGTAAGTCAGCTCGTAGAACGATTCGGCCTCGAAGCTGTCGTCACCCGCACCCTCAATAATGTCACTTGCGGAGTACACGAACTTTTCGCGCCAGTAGTCGCCCGCGAGAGACAAGCGGAACGCGCCGCGCGGTGCGGTGAGCGCGAAGAACTGGCCGGGAAGGCGTCGCGTGGAGAAGGGAATCGTCCGGGACGGTGCCGGATCCCATCCGGGATTCACGACCATACGGTCGAGGTCGCGCACCGTGGCGTAGGGCACGAACCCGCGCGCCCGCGATCTCTGGTAGATGGTCGCGACCTGTGCCGGATCGGTGCTGTAATCGACCGTCAGGATCAGTTTGCCGGCGTCGCGCGCGCGCAAAAGGAACGCCTCGCTGTACTCGGTCTCATTCGCCGGCGTAACCGCCTCTATGCCGGAGTAGCCGTAGTAGAGATCCTCTTTCGCAATGCCATCGATCGCGGCCAGGTAGTCCGCATGTTCGGCCAGGGCCTCGCCGTTTTGCCCAACCACGAAGAAGTGCCCGCCGACGCGCTGCGACTTCGCGTATTCGGAGATACGGCGGACGAACTCGATCATCTCCCCGGT
>JACQVC010000002.1 GCA_016209995.1 Gemmatimonadota bacterium | reverse complement strand
CAGTACCGGCTGGCGAAGGACATTGGCGTACCCCCGCGCCGTATCAATGAGATCGTGCATGGTACACGCTCCATCACGGCGGACACCGCGCTACGCTTGGCCCGGTACTTCGGCACCTCCGAGCGGTTCTGGCTCAACCTGCAGGCCCGCTACGATCTCGAGTGCGAGAAGGATCGGCTCGGTGGTCGCTTGGACAAGGAAGTGGTAAGGCGCGCAGTCTAAAACAAAGCTGCCCCCTATGACCCGCCCCAAGGGCATCGTTCTCTTCATCCACGGCTTCGGCAGCAATGCGAAGTGCTGGACCAATCTCCTCACGTTGTTGCGCGCAGACGACGCGGTCACGGGCTTGTACGATTTTGCCACGTGGGAATACCCGACGAAGTGGCTCGAACTAAACCTGGATCTACGAGGGTATTGATGTAGCCAAGCATCTGCGCGGCGTCACAAGGGCGAGCCGAGGCCGAAAACGAGACGCGCGCTCGGGGAGGACCCAACGCTTGTGGTTCCAGCCGCTTACAACCGCTCCCAGCCCACTCCTTCGTGCCCGAATCGGAACTCGGCGGGATGGAAGATCTCGGCGAGGATCTCGAGCGACTCGACCAGACGCGGGCCGGGCCGGTTGAAGTACTGATTCCCGTCCAGCAGGTACACCGCGCGGTTACGCACAGCGCGCAGGCGCGTCCACTCCGGCCGCGCGGTGAGCGCCGGCATCTCCTGGCGCGTGCGCTGCAGGTCGAAGCCGCACGGTAACACGATGACGACGTCGGGATCGGCGGCCTCGAGGTCGGCCCACGTCATCCACGGTGAATGCTTGCCCGCCTCCCCGAACAGGTTCACGCCGCCCGCGCGCTCGACCAGCTCGGGCATCCAGTTGCCCGCTGCCATGAGAGGCTCGATCCACTCGATGCACGCTACTCGCGGCTTCTCAGGCAACGCGCGCGCACGCTCCGCGATCGCCTTCATTCTGGCTTGCAGGCGATCCACGAGCGCGTCCCCGCGCTCGGGCGTGCCCAGCGCCGCGGCCACCCGCCGGATGTCCGCCCACACGTCCTCCAGCGCGTTGGGCTCGAGCGAGACGACGACGGGCGGCCGGTCCAGCCACTGCGCGAGCGCGACCTCCACGTCCCGCAGACTCACCGCGCAGACCTCGCATTGCGTCTGTGTGACCACGACGTCCGGCCGCAGCGCGCGCAGACGCTCCGCGTCCACGCGGTACACGGACAGACCTTCCTGCAGAATCGCCTTGACTCGCTCGTCGATGTCGTAGCTCGTCCCATCGGTCACGAACTTGGGATCCGTGCACGCGGGAAGCCGGCGGACCGACGGCGGATAGTCGCACTCGTGGGAGCGCCCGACCAGCAGGTGCTCGCAGCCGAGCGCGCAGACGATTTCCGTGCTACTGGCGATCAGCGAGACGACCCGCGGCGAGACCGCCGCAGAGCCGGCCACAGCGGGCGAGGCGGCTGGGCCCGGCTCGATACGTACGGTACGCACGGTGCGCGGCATAACTCGCGATGGGGAGGTTGCCGCCCAGTCAGCGCAAGGCCGACTCGAGCGCAGTGGCCGCGTCGGTCTTCTCGTCGCGGTACTTCACGATGACCGGTGCGTAGAGATGGAGTCCGTGGCTCTGCGCGAAGTCACCCGGCGCAGGCCGCGAGCCGGGCACCACCACGGCGCCCTCGGGAACGGTGAGCGGATCCGCGGGACCGGCAGTGTACATGGTCTCGCGAACCAGGTCGTAGATCGGTGTCGAGGCCGTGAGCACGACGCCGGAAGCGATGACCGCTCGCCGCTGCACCAGTGTGCCCTCGAAGACTCCCGCGTTTCCGCCGATCAGCGCCTCGTCCTCGACGATGACCGGGCGCGCGCCCACCGGCTCGAGCACGCCGCCGATCTGGGCGCCGGCGCTGACGTGCACCCGCGCTCCGATCTGGGCGCACGAGCCCACCAGCGCGTGCGAGTCGATCATCGTCCCAGCACCCACGTAGGCGCCGACGTTCACGAACGCCGGTGGCATGATCACGACGCCCGGTCCCAGGTACGAGCCCGCGCGCACGGAGCTGCCACCCGGCACGATGCGGACGTTCTCCCGTACACCGTCGGTTTGACGCAGGGGCACGGTGTCCTTGTCGAAGAAGTCGAGGCCCGCGCCCTCGTATGGCCGGATCGTGCCGAGCCGAAACGCCAGCAGGATTCCGGCCTTGACCCAGGGCACGGCCTGCCAGCGCCCGTCGTCGCCTTGCCGGGCGGCCCGGACCTCTCCGCGCTCGAGTGCCGCGAAGAGGTCCGCAACCGCTGCGCGCGCCGCTTCCCGATCGGCGGGCGCCGGCGGTTTGCCGGCCCACCGCTCGATCGTTTCCTGCAGCGTTTCGACGGAGATAGCTCCCCCACCTCGCCGTTCCTCTCCTCTTCCCACCCCACTCCCCGCCCCGTCGCTGACCTTCGCTTTGCTCCGGTTCACTTGACTCCGGCGGCGACCGCGGCCTTACCGAGAGGGATGCCGGCCTGCGCCAGCGCGTCGCGCAGCACGCGTG
>JACQVC010000245.1 GCA_016209995.1 Gemmatimonadota bacterium | reverse complement strand
CTTCCGTGCTTCCTCAAGTCGATGGCGAAGAAGATCCGTCCAACCACGTAGCTGGTGGGTGTCGCACCGAGCGCATATGCCGCGACGGCGAGGAGGATAGGGATCAACGCTTCTTCTCGGATCGTTGCCCGGAGCGCAGGCGGATACGCAGCGGAGTTCCGACGAACCCCCAGCGCGCCCGGAACGAGTTCTCGATGTAGCGAATGTAGTGGGCGGGAAGCTGCCGGGGGAAGTTCACGAAGATCAAGAAAGTCGGCGGCTTGACGGTCACCTGCGTCGCATAGCGCAGCCTGATGGGTCGCCCGCGGTAGTGAGGCGGAGGCTGTCGATCCACGAGCTCGCGGAGCACTGCGTTCACTTCCGAGGTGGGCAGGCGTCGCTCCCGCTGTTCTTCCACCTGGAGCACCAGATCGAGAGCTTTGCGGACCCGCAGACCGGTGAGCGCAGACGAAAACAGGATCGGGACCCACTGAAAGAATGGAGCACGCTCGCGAATGTGACGCTCGTACGCGGCGGTCGTGGCGTCTGTTTTTTCGACGAGGTCCCACTTGTTGACTACCACGATGAGCCCGCACCCGGCCTCCCACGCCATCTCGCCGATCTTCACATCCTGGACGTGTACTCCTTCGCTGGCATCCAGGAGCAGCAAGCAGACATCGGCTTCGCGAACCACGCGCAGCGTGCGGATCGTGCCGTAGAACTCGATGGGTGCGAGTCCCTTGCTCTTGCGCCGAAGGCCGGCGGTGTCCACGAACACCAGGGTACGACCGTGATAGCGGAGCGGCGCGTCGATCGCATCGCGGGTCGTGCCGGGCGCCTCGCCGACCACCATGCGCGTCTCGCCGAAGAGCTTGTTCACCAAGCTCGACTTTCCCACGTTGGGTCGCCCGATCACGGCGACCCGAGGTCCCGTCTCCTCTTCTGCTTCGCCCGCCGGCGGCAGCTCCGCGACGATCGCGTCGAGCAGGTTGCCGGAGCCCTTGCCCGACACCGAGCTGACCGGATGTGGCTCCCCCATTCCGAGTGCCCAGAACTCGTGAATACGGGCGTCGTCCGGCAGGCGGTCGGCCTTGTTCGCGATCAGGAGCACTCGTCTGCCGCTCTTGCGCAGGATCTCCGCGATATGCTCATCCAGCGGATGGATCCCCTCGATCGCATCGACCAGGAAGACGGTGAGATCGGCCTCTTCGATGGCCGCCAGCGCCTGATTGCGGACGGCCTGGTCCAATGGCTCGTTGCTGTCTTCGATGAGACCGCCCGTGTCTACGATCACGAAGGCACGGCCGGCCCAGTCGGAGCGCGCGAAGTTACGGTCACGCGTGACGCCCGGCGTGTCATCGACGATCGCGATGCGACGGCCGACGACCCGGTTGAAGAAGGTGGATTTTCCAACGTTCGGCCGGCCGACGATGGCGACGACGGGAAGGCGAGCCGTCACAAGGAGCGAATGGCCTCGGTCAGCTCGGAACCAGCTGCCACGGTTGCCGGTGCCAGCTGATCCCGGAGCGCGGCCAGCGGAAGGTCGTCGATGAAGAAGTCGTCCGTGTTCAGCGCGGTCGCGGGGAGAAGCACGATGTCTCCGACCTCGACTCCGACCAGCGAGCGCAAGATGGATTCCCCCGGGAGCAGGCCCGCAACCGTCACGGTGCTGCCGAAGAAATCGTTCACCACGGGCACGGCCTCGACGACTGCGCTCGTCTGCCGGGAGAGGCGAGGCGCGAGCTCACGGATGAAGGGCGCCATGGTCGTGCCGGTCACGATGCGTAAGCGGCGGCCGCGCAACCGTGGAACCGCGCCCAGCCCTCGATCGAAGTCATCGAGAAAGCGGCGCAGCGCACCCACTCCGTTCTCGACCAGCGGCCAGTCATCGTAATACTCCGCGGGCGGGATCGCTTGATCAGCCAGGATGTAGAGTTCGTCCGCCGCATAGCACCAGCCCACCCCTCGCTGGGAGCGTGCTCGACGGCGCGCCTCCTCCACCCGCAGCAGCGCGGCGCCGGCCTCCCGGGGCGTCAGAAGTCGCACGGGCCGGCCAAGGTTGTACCGTGTGAGGCCCACGGGTACGACGGACAGCGATCGTATGCCCGGCCCCACCGACCATAGATCCTCGATCGTGCGATCCAGATGCACGCCGTCGTTCCAGCCAGGGCAGAGCACGACTTGCGTGTGCAGCTCGAGCCCCGCCGAGACCAGACGATGGAGCTGGTCGAGGATCCCGCCCGCACGATCGCTCTTGAGCAGGCGAATGCGAACCTGCGGCTCCGTGGCGTGAACGCTCACGTACAGAGGCGAGAGTCGCTGGTCGATGAGGCGCTGCAGCCCTCGTGGGCCCAGGTTCGTCAGCGTTACGTAGTTCCCGTACGTGAAGGACAGTCGGAAGTCGTCATCTCGCAGAAAGAGGCTTTCGCGAGCTCGAGGCGGGTTCCCGTTGATGAAGCAGAACACGCAGTCGTTCGCGCACTCGCGCACCGGATCCGGTCCTGGAACGATGCCGAACGAGTCCTCGAGATCGCGGTCGACGTCGTACACCACCGTCTCCCCGCTGCCCGTCACCGTCTCGATCTCCAGCTGCTCGTCCGCCAGCAGGAACTGCAGATCGATCGCATCGCGCACATGCTGGCCGTTGATGCGCACGATGCGTGTGCCGATTTCGAGGCCGAGCTCGTCGGCGATCGTTCCTTCCCGAATGCCAGTGATTCGAACCACGGAGAGTCAGGTTGAGGTCCGAGTGAATCTACAGCGTTCTAGCCCGCCGTCAACGCGAGTTGGATGGGTTGGACGTTGCCCGGGAGAGTCAAAGAAGGTGAGCACCCGACTCGGAAGACCGGATCGGGTGCTCGGAGTGGAGTCGTGATGGGTAGCCGAGTGCGGGCGATGTGCCCGCCGTGCTCGGGGCGGCGCGCTGCGCCGGTTACGATGAAGCGGCCTGACCCCGCCTCTTCTCCACCAAGGTCGGTGTGAAAAGGATTCCCCTGATTCCTCCCGGACTGTCCGGATTGCCCTGAAGCTTGAAGTTCTGCTCGACGT
>JACQVC010000252.1 GCA_016209995.1 Gemmatimonadota bacterium | reverse complement strand
GCGCAGACCTGGGCGGACATCATCGGCTACAACGTCGAGCAGGCCCCCTTCAGTCCGGTCGAGCTGCGCGCGTTCATGCAAGGGCTGATCGATGGCGGCCCGACGAAGAGCGGCCATCGTACTCCGGCGGTGGTTGTGGTCCTGCCGTTCGGCGGAGTCGATGAGATGGTGGTACGGGCCAACTACTGGGTGGTCGAGCAGGTCCTCGCGGCGGGGGCGCACGGTGTGGCGCTGACCCATGCGCGCTCGCCGGGCGCAGTGCGTGCGTTCGTCCAGGCAGCGCGATACCCGCAGGCCCCGCCGGCAGCCGGCATCGGCGAGGGGCTGCGCGGCAGCGGCGGCCAGGGCCTAGCCGCCGCCGTGTGGGGTATCCGTGCGACCGAGTATCAGGCGAAAGCCGACCCGTGGCCGCTGAACCCGGACGGTGAGCTACTCCTCGCCCTCAAAGTCGAGGACCGCTGGGCGCTGCCCGGCGTGGACGAGATCGTGGGCGTGCCCGGGATTGCCTTCCTCGAGGCCGGTCCATCGGACCTGCACCTGTCGCTCGGCTACCCGCCGCCTGTCGGTAACCAGTATGCCGCCGAAGTGGTCGAGGCGCGTCGGCACATCGCCGCCGCCGCGAAGTAGCACGGGGTGCTCTTTGCCGAGGTGGGCGCGACCGCAGACAACGTCGGCAAGCTCATCGACGCGGGCAGCCTGTTCTTTTTCGGGACCGAGGCGCTCGCCGAGGCCGGACGCAAGCACAGCCGGAGGGTGATGCCGCACTGATCCCGCGGCAGGCTCGGGCACATTTTCAACCCGATCATCGCGGACCGCCGGGTCCGGTATGTCGACGACGCGGACCGGTTCCTCACGGCCCCACGCTGAGCGGCCACGGATCGCCCGCATAGAACGCGATCATCAGCGCGGCGCCGAGCATGGACATGTTCTTCATGAAGTGTGCCCGCTCGTTCGCCTTCATCATGGGGTCGGTCACCTTCCAGAACGCATGCATGTAGTACGAGACCGGAACCAGGAACAGCACGAGCAGACCCGCGCCGATGAAGCGATGCCAGCCTAGCAGCACCATCGCGCCACCGACCGCGATCATGATGCCGGTGACGGGAACAAAGATCTTCGGCGCCGGCGCGCCCTTCATCTCCGCGTAGGCCACCGAACCCTTCATGTTGAAGATGTGGCCGGTCAGCCCCGAAACCACGAAGATCAGCGTGAACAGAATCCGTCCGACCAGATGCATCCAGGGATAGAGTTCTGCAGGCATGGCTCCCTCCGCGAGTGGGATAGGTGTTACGAAGTCTGAGAGTGTGGGCGAACGCCCCTAGCAATGTAGGGGGACCACCGGGCCAGGCGCCATGAAAGGTGAGCGATTCCAACAGCATAATCAGGTTGGGCGCGGGTGGGAGCGCACCTGTGCGTTCGCGACTGCGCCGTGGGCGGGTATGTGCGGGGGGGACGCGACGCCGGCCACCGAGGATCACTCGGGGGCGCAGCCGCCAGACTTGCCCTGCCGCCTGCGCTGCCCCTACTCTGCGCTTGATGCCAAGGGCTGGTTTGAAGTTGCCAGACGCCGACAGAGCAGATGTTTCCTTCCCCAAAACCCTGACCGGGACTCCACCATGAAAACGCTCCTCAGGTTCGTCACAGCGGCGACGTACCGGACGGTGGCCTTGCTCCTCCTCGTCGCAGCGGGTGCCTCCGCGCAATCGGCGAAGAAGCCGATCACGCAGGATGTCTACGACATCTGGAGCAGCATTTCCGGTGCCCGGCTTTCGAGCGACGGCAGGTGGGCGATGTACACCGTGTCCCCTGCCGTCGGGGAAGGTGACCTCGTGATTCGCGCCACGACGGGCACGACCGAGTACCGTCATCCCCGCGGATACACGGGCCGGCCGCAGCTCCAAGCATCGGCCGATACCAGCGCGCTTTTCTCGCCGCAGGCGGCAGAGTTCTCCGCGAGCTCGCGCTATGCCGCGTTCTTGCGCTATCCGCCGAAGGATGAGGTGGAAGCGGCGCGGCGCCCGCGGCGAGGAGGCGAGACGGCCCCGCGGCTGCGCAACACGCTGGGTATCGTGAACCTCGCCGACGGAAGCGTCACGTGGGTGCCGGGCGTCCGCTCCTACCGATTCGCGCGGGAGGGCGGCGCGTACCTCGCCTACTTGCTGGAGCCCGACGCGGAGACCGCCGCGCCCGGCGCCGAGGCGGCCGCGGCCGACCGGCGCGAAACCGGCTCGACGCTGGTGCTCCGCCAGCTCGCCTCGGGCACGGAGTCGCGCATCGAGGACGTGACCACCTACCTGTTCGACGAGGGCGAGCGACTGCTTGCCTACACGACGAGCTCGGCGGACCGCTCGCAGGACGGCGCGTGGATTCACGAGCTTGCCACCGGCAGGGTGACTGCGCTCGCGAGCGGCAAGGGGAGCTATCGCAGCCTCGTGCTCGACCGCAGCGGCACGCAGGCCGCGTTCGTGTCGGACCGCGATGAAGCCGACGCCGCGAAGCCACGCTTCTCACTCTACTACGCCTCGCTCGTGGCGCCCCGAGGATCGGCGGCGATCGCGCCGGCGCGGAGGGTCCTGGCGGCCGACGCCGTGGGCGCGGGCGTGCTCATCGCCGACCGCGGACGCGTCGAGTTCGTGCGCGACGGGTCGGCGCTCCAGTTCGCGCTCGCGCCCGTTCTGCCGGACACGATTCCCACCGATTCGCTGTTCGACAAAGCGGTCTACGACCTCTGGCACTGGCAGGACACGGAGCTGCAGCCGCAGCAGAAGCAGAACGCCGGGCGGGACCGCAACCGCACGTGGGCGGCGGCGTTTCATGCCGCGACGGGCCGGTGGGCGCGTTTGGGCAACGACTCGCTCAGGCAGGTCACGCTTGCCGATAACGGCCGCGTGGCGCTCGCGCTGAACCCGGTCGAGTACGCCGTTGAGCAAACCTGGGGCGAAGGCGGCAGTGATGCGTTCGTTCTCGACGCGACCACGGGCGAGCGCACGCCGATCGCGGAGCGCCTGGAGTTCGGTGCCGAGCTTTCGTCGGGCGGGAAGTACGTGACGTACTTCGCCGACCGCCGTTGGTGGGCGTACGCTGTCGCCACCGGCAGGAAGGTGGATCTCACCGGCGGCATCAGGGACGTGAGCTTCGACGATGAGTTGTTCGACGCACCGGACACGCGGCCACCGTACGGACTCGGCGGGTGGGTGAAGGATGATGCCCGCGTGCTCGTGCACGACCGTTTCGACGTGTGGGAAGTGGATCCCGCCGGCGTCGCCGCGCCGCGTAACGTCACGGCCGGCGCGGGCCGTCAAACGGGGACCACCTTTCGCGTGGTGGACCTCGATACGGAGGACCAGGTTCTCGATCCGGCCGAACCGCTACTGCTGCGCGTTTTCGACAACGAGAGCAAGGCCAGCGGCTACGCCCGCGCCCGGCTCGGCGCGCCGTCGCGGCCCGAGACGATCATCAGGGGGCCGAAGAACTACGCGGGGCTCGCGAAGGCGAGGAACGCGGAACAGTACTTGATGACGCAGTCGACCTACCGCGAATTCCCCGACCTCTGGACCGGCGCGAGCATCGCGCGGGTTACCAAGATCTCCGACGCGAATCCGCAGGAGCGCGAATATCCGCGCGGC
>JACQVC010000251.1 GCA_016209995.1 Gemmatimonadota bacterium | reverse complement strand
GGCCCGTCAGGTCGTCCGTGATCGCCCATTCGCGCAGAGCCTGTTCGGCCTGCTTCCACTCGGTGACGTCCTCGATCATGGCGATCACGAACGAGGGTCGTCCGTCCCCGTCGCGAACCAGGGAAGCCGTGAGTCGCCCCCATACGATGCCGCCGTCCTGACGAACGTAACGCTTCTCGATGCGGTACGAGTCACGCTGGCCGTTGATCATCTCACCGAAGAGTCTGAGACTCTCGCGCAGGTCCTCCGGGTGCGTGAGATCGCTGTTCGTGAGCGTGCGCAGCTCGTCGGCCGTGTACCCGAGCATCGCCTGCAGAGCCGGATTCGATTCGAACGGACGGCCCTCCGTATCCACCAGCGCGATGCCGATGGCCGCTTGCTGGAAGAGGGCGCGGAACGTGGCGTCACTGGAACGCACGGCGCCCGTGCCAAGGGGGGCTGGCTGATCCATTCGGTCTCCGATGGTATCGCGGAGGTCACGGGCGGGTAAACGACGCCGGACCTGTTCCTACTTCAAGATTGCGTGAGGGGGGCGTTTGGACCAGAGCGACGAGCGTGGAAGGGGAACGATGGCAAGTCAGCCCATGGAAACACGGGCCCAAGGCGCCCGCGCCGGACTGGCGGCGAGGCTCCTGGCGGCCCTGCGACGAGAGGGCCATTACGTCGACTACTGGACCATCGTCCACGTACTTACGGGACTTCTGCTGGGGACGGCTTGCGATCTGCTCGGCGTGGGCGGTCTAACGGCCGCGCTGATTGCCGCAGCCTTCCTCGCGGGCTGGGAGGTCGTGGAGCCGCCGCTCTATCGCCGTTACGGCAAATATTTCCCGTACGGGCTGGGACGAGGGAGTCGGTTCCCGGAGACGCGCGCCAACCAGATCGTGGATGCGGTGGTGGGCGTGCTGGGCTTCGCGGTTGGATACCTGATCTAGCAGATCAGTGAAGAAACAACCCCGCGAGCTCGACGGTGCCCCAGCAGCGCCCGGCAGCTACCCCACGCCGAGGTACGCACGCACCGCGGGCGGGATCGGCCGGCGGGTGAGCGCGTGCTCGACGGCGCGCGCGACGGTCGGCCCGCCTTCCGCGCGCGCCAGCTGGACGAATTCGCCGCTCACCCGTGCGGCCACGGGCACGCCGTCGAGATAGACCACGCGGTTCGTGGCCAGAGCGGGAACGCGATCGCCCGGCGTAATGATGCCCGTGAGGTTGAGTGGATCCGCCGCGCTGAGGCCGATGGGGCGGCCCGATAGCTCCGCCCGTCTCACGGTCCGCAGCTTACCGACGGCTTCGGACAGCGCGAACTGCTCGCCGGAGAGTCCGGCCACGAACCGCCCACCGCGGATGTCGCCGCGCGCTTCGAGCCGGCGGTAGACACGGAGCAGATCGCGCCAGGGGAGCGGGTTGGCCTCGCGCTCGAGGAGCGTGCGGAAGACCACGCCATACCGGCGCAGCAGCACCCACGCGTACTCCTCGACCGCGGCCGCGTCGGTCCGCCCGTCCGCAGGCCCTCTACCTTTCCTGAGCGGCGACCAGCGGCCGGCCGCCTCGATCCCGAAGGACACGGTCCTCCCCCGCCGACGTCCGCCCGGCGGCGGCCGGCGCCGGCTGGACGGCGTGAGCAGCGCCCGCAGGCCCGCGAAGCTGTCGGACGTGGCCAGCCCGAGCGCCACCAGCTCGCCCAACCCTTCCTCCACCTGCGTGGCCAACAGACCCGTGGCGGCCACGAGATCCTCGAAGAACGATGCGCCCCGTGACTCGAGCACCGCGAGGACATCGCGGCTATAGGCCCCGAGCTGCGGGTCCTCCACGCGCGACGCCAGCTCCAGCCACGCGTCCGCATGCGAGCGGAGAAACAGCCCGATGGGGCTCGAGCGCAGCGGACCCGAGGTCCACGTGCCAGCCGGCCCCGCGCCCGGCGGCGACAGCCGGCCCCACCCCACTCGACCCGTGAGGCACAGCAGGTCCAGCGAGTCCGGCTCGTAATCCTCGCAGCGGGCAGGCAGCACATCGCTCTCCCACGCGGCCGCCGGAAGCTCGAACCCATCCAGCAGCGATACGACCGCTTCCACTCCAGCGACTCCGGCCGCCCGCTGCTCCGGCAGCACGCGCTGCCAGTCTAAGAGAAAGCGCATGAAGTCCGCGGTGCTCACAGGCTCGATCTCGGCCCGCAGCCGGTTCAGCGTATAGCGATGAATCCGCGCGAGCAGCCGACGATCACACCACTCGCGCGCGTCGGATCCCGGCGTGAACGAGCCGCGCAGCACGGCGCCCTGCGCCTCGAGCGCAACGAGCGCAACGTCGATCTCGCTGACCGCTACGCCGATGCTGTCCGCGAGCGCGTCCGCCGTCGTGGGGCCGAGCACCTCTGTGCGCGAGCGCACCAGCTCCCGCAGCGCGTCCTCGGGACTGTCCGGCTCCGAATTCCCGCTGGACACGGGCTCGATGGGCGGCGCGACCTGCGCATCCGGGAAGACCGCCAACATCTCGCCGAGCCGCTCGGCGACCACCCAGTGCACTGGTCGCTCGGGGCGAGCGGGCCGGTCGCTCGAACTGGTTTCCACCGCATCCGCCCGCACCGGCACCGTCACCCGCGCCGCACGACCCGCCACGATCAGATCGGACAGGAAGGGCTCCCACGACGGGCCGCCGCTCCCCCGCCGCCCCTCCGCATCCGTGAGGAACCCACTGGTCAGCAGCGCATCGTGCAGCTCGTCCGCGCTGCGCGCTTCCGGCCACGCCTCCTGGCGTACGCGCTCGATCGCGTCCGCATCCAGCGCGCCCAGATCCTTGACCGACGACATCTCGAACGCCCGGCGAGTGTACACCGCCTGGGTCCGGCGCTCCTCGAGCGGCGCATCGTCGAGGAACGCATAGGGCTTCGCATTGATGATCTCGTGCGAGAGCGGTGACGGCTCGGGCGTGTCCCGGGCCACACAGCGTACGTCACCGGCATGGATCAGCCGCAG
>JACQVC010000257.1 GCA_016209995.1 Gemmatimonadota bacterium | reverse complement strand
GGAGAGATGCTGCAAGTGAGTCAGCGAGACCCGAGCGAGCCACCGCCAACCAGGGCGGCTGGTCGCACGTTCAGCAGGCAGGATCCGGACTCAGAATGCGGCGGCGGGCGTGGGGCTCTGCGCGGGGTTGGAGACGGGGGTGCCCGCGACGGGTCGCCGGCCGGTCGCGGCGAGGACCTGGCCCAGCGCGAGCAGAACGAGGCACGCAGCCAGGACCGCGCGAACCGGACCGGACAGCGTGGCAGCCACGCCCACGGGCACGGGGCTCTGCACGGGCGCCGTCCAGCGCAGGCCTCCCGATTCCTGCAGGTGCGTCCGCATATCGGCGCCGCAGCGAGCGCAAAGGATGAACGGCCCTGGATTCACCATCCAGCAATGTGGACAGATGGCGGCCCCGGCGCCTTCACTCGGTGCCGAACGAGGAAGTAGATAATTCTTCAAGCGCATCGGAATCAGGACCTTCCCGGCTCGTTCTTCGTCCCCCACGAAAAGCGACGCGCGGTGCCAGGCCAGAAGTACCGGTAGGACAGCCGGTTCAGCGCGGCGCGCAAATCGCCGAAGCGATCGGAGGCCTCGCGATAGAGGTGATCGAGGCCGAAGGCTTCGGCGTACACGGTATCGGCGGCCAGACGATAGCCGGTCGAGCCCATCTCCTCGTAGTACTCGAGCGGCGGCGCGCCGCGGCGCTGGACCCGCGCCTCGATGTATTGGGGGAACAGGCCCGCCAGCCACAACGAGTAGTTGCCCAGGTGTGCCCGCAGCTGGAACGCGCGGCGCCCCTTTTCGCTCGCGAGATCGGCAATCATGTCGACGAGATACTCGTATTCGACCTCGTCCGTGTCGGAGACGCGGTTCCCTCTGCGTGCGCGCCCGAAGGCCATGAGCAACGTAGCGACGTAGTCGGCCATGCGCACGTCCTGGATGCCGCCCTCGAGCAGGGCGTGGCGCACGAGCACGTAGAACACCAGTTCCGGGCGCACGCTCACCTCGCGATCCGTCATCACCGCGTTCAAGAGCCGCGGATCGTCCAGCAAGGCATCGAGTCCGTAATCGCGCAGCCGGTCCTCGGCCAGCGCCGCAATGTCCGAATCGCCGGACGCCAGCAAGGCGATGGCCTGCGCCGCCTCCTGTCGTCCAAAAGTCGCACGCAGATTTGGTAGAATCATCGTGTTCCCTCACTCTCACTCAGCGTCCGGCGCGCCCTCCCCGCTGCGTCGCCGCTTGCCCGCCCCGTTCCGACCGGTCTACCTTTGCGGACCAGCGCGCTGACACCGCGGCCGGAGACCGGGTTCGGGGCTTCATCGCCCTGGGTCCGCTCATGCTCGGACGGACGCGCCCGCTGTTGGCGATGCTCGCTCAGGGGGCGCAGGCGCGTCTGTGGCGAACGGGTGTCCGCACGGCCGGGACCTTACGCCACGTAAATGTGCGTTTGCCGAGGACCCCGGCGCGCGGCCCGGAACTATCACCAACGATCGGGAGCGCGGGACACTCGTTGGAGTGCTCGTGCCCCCATCTTAAATCTGTCCGCCACACCCATGGGGAAGTCAAGTAAAAAGAACGGGTTGACGGCCCCGCGATCCTTGCCCCACGCAGACATCCGTCTGCGTGGGGACGCCGGTTTCGCGCCATGAAGATCCGCAGTTTCGAGACTCGCGTGTTCTTCGCCATCCTTTCGGGGGCCGTGGCGGTGGCGGCCGTGGCGCTGTTCGGTGCCACGCTGCTGCTCCGCGAGATTGTCGCGGGCTCGGGCACGGCCGGCCCCTGGGATGCCGTGGCCGAGTCGGGGCAAGCCCTGATCGGCGCCGTCGAGCAGCTCACAGTCACCGACCCGGAGATGGCGTCTGCCGTGCAGCGGCACCGGGATGCGCTCTCCGAGTCGTTGCGCCTATCTAGATTGTATGCGCTGGTGGCCGGGCGGTTCCTCGACATCCTGCCCGTCGCGGCATTGGTCACGGGCGTCCTGATCACGGGCCTGGCGCTGCTCCTGGCCAAGGGCCTGGCGCGATCGCTGTCTCGACCGATCGAGGAGCTGATCGGTTGGACCGAGCGGATCGCGCGGTCGGAGCCGCTTCCGTCCGCTGCGTCGAGCGGCGCCGGTGGCTCGATCTCCGACTTCGAGGCGCTCCAGCGCGCGCTGCGCAGCATGGCCGGCGAGCTGGAGAGCGCGCGCCGTCGCGAGATCGAGGCCACGCGCCTGCGAGCCTGGACCGAGATGGCTCGCCGCGTCGCGCACGAGCTGAAGAATCCGCTCACGCCTATACGCCTGGCTGCGGCTGCGATCCAGAAGAAGGGCGATGCCGGCGTGCAGGAGCCCGCGGCCGTGCTGTCAGCCGAGATCGAGCGACTGGACGAGATGGCTCGCTCGTTCGCGCAGTTCGGGCGCATGCCCGAGGGCCCGTTCTCGCAGATCGACCTGGCGGAGCTGCTGGGCAGCCTGGCGCGACGCCATGCAGCGGAGGGCACGCGCATCGCCGTTCACGCCGCGGGCGACCTCCCGACGGTCAGCGGCCAGTACGAGGCGCTGTCGCGAGCGTTCCAGAACCTCCTGCTCAACGCCATTGACGCGTCCGGCGCAGCGCCCGCAGATGTGGAGGTGCACGTGCGGGCGGTGCCGCCGAATGGCGCGTTAGACCAACCGTCCGAACTCGTCGAGGTCCGGGTCGCGGATCGCGGCCCGGGAATCCCTCAGGAAACCATGGATCTGATATGGGAACCGGGCTTCACCACCAAGAGTCGCGGCACGGGCCTCGGACTCGCGCTCGTGCGGCAGACCATCCAGGCTCAGGGCGGCAGCGTGGCCGCACGCAATCGCGAGGGCGGCGGCGCGGAATTCGTGGTACTGCTCACGGCGGAGGCGGCCCGGGCTGCGGGGACGGGCGAGTCGTGACTCGCCCGCGCGGACCGTGGATCGGGCCGATCGCCGCAGCCATCGGCGCCATCGCCTTACTGATCGGCGCCAGCGCGTGCGCCGGGCGGC
>JACQVC010000244.1 GCA_016209995.1 Gemmatimonadota bacterium | reverse complement strand
CGCCGAGCCCGGACCCGCGCATCGGGCTGCGCGCGGGCGTGTGGGACGCCGCCGAGGCGGCGTGGAACCTGCGCCTGGTCTCGACCACGCCGCCGCCCGAGAACTTCCTCGGCGTCACGAACTCCGACCTGGCCTTCTTCAGGAATTACGTCTTTCAGGGCAACTACAACGGTTATCAAGTGTGGGACATCTCGAACCCCAGCAGACCCACGCTGCGGCAGGCGTATCTGTGTCCCGCGTCGCAGAGCGACGTCTCCTTCTACGGGAACCTGGTCTTCGTGTCCGGAGAGAGCGTGTCCGGTCGCCTCGACTGTGGCACGGAGGGCGTGCCGGACTCGGTGAGCATGGAGCGGCTGCGCGGGATCCGCATCTTCGACATCAGCGATGTCACCAATCCGCGGTACATCGCGAACGTACAGACCTGTCGCGGCTCGCACACGCACACGGTGGTGACCGACCCGCGCGACCCCAACAACGTGTACATCTACGTGTCGGGCTCCTCCCGCGTGCGCTCGCCGCGTGAGCTGCCCGGCTGCTCGGAGTTGTCGCCGGAAGAGGACCCGAACAGCGCGCTCTTCCGGATCGAAGTCATACGGGTGCCGCTCGCCGCGCCCGAGCAGGCGCGGATCGTCAGCTCTCCGCGCATCTTCGAGGGCCTGGACGACCCGGCCAGGCACGCCGAGCTGCCGGCGGACGTGGCTGAGCAGCGGGCCCGGGCCGGCGGCGGCGGCGGCGCACCCGCCGCTGCGGCCCCAGCTCCGCCTCCGTCTCCCGCGCGAGGCGGACCCACGCAGTGCCACGACTTCACCGTGTACCCGGAGATCGGGCTGGCCGGCGGCGCGTGCGGCGGCTACGGACTCCTGCTGGACATTAGTGACGTGGCGAACCCGCGGCGCATCAACGCGGTCGCCGACTCGAACTTCGCGTTCTGGCACTCGGCTACGTTCAACAACGACGGCACGAAGATCCTCTTCACCGATGAGTGGGGCGGCGGCGGCCAGCCGCGCTGCCGCGCGACCGACAAGTACGAGTGGGGCGCGAACGCGATCTTCACGCTCGAGAACCGCCGCATGACGTTCAGGAGCTATTACAAGATGCCGGCCGCGCAGACGCCGCTCGAGAACTGTGTCGCGCACAACGGCTCGCTGATTCCGATTCCGGGCCGGGACGTGATGGTGCAAGGGTGGTATCAGGGCGGCATCTCCGTGTTCGACTGGACCGACGCGGAGCATCCGGTCGAGATCGCCTTCTTCGATCGCGGACCGCTCGACGCGACTCGGCGCAGCATGGGGGGGTCGTGGTCCGCGTATTGGTACAACGGGTACATCTACAACTCCGAGATCGCCCGCGGGCTCGACGTCTACGAGCTGACGCCCAGCGCCTGGCTGTCGCAGAACGAGATCGATGCGGCGAAGACGGTGCGTTTCGAGACCTTCAACTCTCAGGAGCAGCCTAAGATCGTCTGGCCGGCGAGCTTCGCGCTGGCGCGCGCCTACGTCGACCAGCTCGAGCGCTCGAACGGCCTCGCCGCCGACAGAATCGCGACGGCCCGTGGCGAGCTGGCTCGCGCGGAGGGGCTCTCCGGGCAGCAGCGCCGCGACGCTCTGACACAGCTCGCCTCACAACTCGACGGCGCCGCCCGTGGCTCCGCCGACCAGGCCAAGGTCCGGATGCTGGCCGGAGCGGTCAGGGATCTGGCCGACGCACAGATGTGATCCGGCCCTGGACGGCTGGAACTGATTACCTGCAGCTCCAAGCCCCGCTCGGTCCCGAACGACCGGGCGGGGCTTTACTACCGTGACGGTGGGAATCGTGGGCGCCGGGATTACCGGCCTGAGCCTCGCCTACTACCTGCGCGCCCGGGGCGTGCCTCACATCTGCTGCGAGGCCAGCGCGGAGCCCGGCGGCGTGATCCGCACGCGCGAGCTGGATGGCCACGTGCTCGAGCTGGGCCCGCAGCGCCTGCGCAGGAGCGCGGCCGTCGCGGCGCTGGTGGACGCCCTCGGGCTGCGGCCAGAGGTGATCGAAGGAACTGGCGAGCTTCCTCTCTACGTGTACTTCGGCGGCCGGCTGCGAGAGGTGCCGTTCACCATCGCCACGTTCCTGCGCACGGATCTGCTCACCTGGCGCGGCAAGCTGCGGCTACTGGCCGAACCGCTGGTCAAACGTAGCAGCACGAGCGCTGAGTCGGTGGCCGATTTCTTCATACGCAGGTTCGGGCGCGAGGCATACGAAAACTTCCTGGGGCCGCTGTTCGGCGGGATCTACGGCTCCGATCCGCGTGCGATGCACGCGCGCTACGCGCTGGCGCGCTTGCTGGCCCTGGAGGCACACTCGGGCAGCCTGCTATTGAGCGCGCTGCGCATGGCCAGCCGCGGCGGGTTCTCCGCCGCTCTCTCGTTCCGCCGGGGGATGCAGGTGCTGCCGCGCGCCTTGTACGAGGCCAACCGCGAGAACATCCACCTCGAGACAACCGTGCGCTCCGTGCGAGCGCGCCACGGCGGCTACGTGCTGGCGACCGCGGCCGGCGAGATCGAAGTGGAGCGGCTCGTCATCACGACACGCGCGGACCAGGCCGCGGATCTCCTGCGCGAGGTCGCGCCGGAAGCAGCCACGCGCCTCGCGCGGCTCCACTACAATCCGCTTGCCGTAGTGCACCTTCATTCTCCCGCGCGCCGGCCGGGCCTCGGCTATCAAATTCGAGCCGACGAAGACTGCCGAACTCTGGGCGTGACGTGGAACGCCGGGATCTTCGCCGAGAGAGCCGGCGTGCACACGTCCTTCCTGGGTGGGTGGAAGCACCCGGACATCGTCAATGGGCCGGAAGCGCGAATTGGCGAGATCGCCCGCGCGGAGTTCGAGACGATGATGGGTGAGCCAGCGAGGGTCATCCAGGTTCACCGCTGGACCCACGCGATCCCGGCACACGATCAGTCGTGGACGGCGCTCGACGGGCTCGAGCTGCCAGCACGCATCCACCTGGCCACCAACTACACGAGCGGCGTCGGAGTCAACGCGCGGATCGATGAGGCGAACGCGCTGGCTGGACGCTTAGCCGATGCGGCGTGAGGGGTCTGCGAACGGGCTGGCGTGATCGCACTCGTAAAGGCGTTGTAAGGTCATTCTTCCCAAGCGATAAAGGCACTACCGCAGGCTGGGTCAACTTTTTCCGGGTCTGGCCTGTCTCTATATTGACACCAGACGAATGGTCCTATATTCGCCACCAGACGATTGCCTTTCGGCCCAGCGTGCCACCGCAGCACTTGAGCAACCACCCCCCTCTCGTGGCGCAGGTGCACGGACTCCAGTTGCACCATCGCTGTCCGTCGCAAGCGGCATGTGCGCTTGCGAGTGACCATCGACCCGGTTCGGCATGAAGTCAAAAGGCAAGACCAAGAAGACCGCTCGCTCGCGCACTCGCAAAGCCGCGACTTCCGGACCCGAGCTCGAGCGCGCGCTCACTCCGCTGATCCTCGACACCCTGGGAGCGCTCACGGTGATTCTGGACGGCGAGGGTCGTATCGTGCGCGTGAACGCCGCCTGTGAGCGGGCGACGGGCTACTCGGCGGACGAGTTGCTCGGCAAGGCGGTGTGGGACTTCCTCCTGATCCCCGACGAAGTGGAGCCGGTCAAAGCGGTCTTCGCCGAGCTGAAAGCCGGGCACTTCCCCAACACCTTCGAGAACTACTGGGTCGCCAAGGACGGGACGCGGCGCAGG
>JACQVC010000241.1 GCA_016209995.1 Gemmatimonadota bacterium | reverse complement strand
GTCCTTCACCACGAACTTGATCTCGTCCCGGTCGGTGAGGTGGTCGAGGTTCGACCACAGGTTGCGCTGCGATTCGCCAGAGCCGGGACACTTGAGGTCCATGATCTTTTGGGCGCGCGGGTCCAGCGGTGCCACGTCGATCGCGCCCGAGGTCTCGACCAGCACCGTATAGCCCTCGTCCAGCAGCCGGCCGATCAGCACGAACGCGTTCGGATGCGCCAGCGGCTCACCGCCCGTGATCTCGACCACCAGTGTGCCGTAACCACGTACGTGATCCACGATCTGGTCGAGCGTCATGCGCTCGCCGCCGTAGAACGAGTACGTGGTGTCGCACCAGGTGCAGCGCAGCGGGCACCCCGTCAGCCGCACAAAGGTGCACGGCAGGCCGCCCCAGGTGGACTCGCCCTGGATCGAGTGGAAGATCTCGGTGACTCGCAGGAAATCGGTCATGGCTCTACGCAGTACCCGGTGGCGAGCTTGTATGCTCCCTGGCTACGGCCCTTCGAGTTCCCGAGCCTTGCGCTGGATGGCTTCATCCAGGAGGCGCTTCGTCTCGTAGAGCGTCAGCGCTTCCGCCCGCTCCTGCGCCTGCTCCCGCGTCTTCGCGCGGCCGATGATCTCGGACTCGACGTGACCCACGATGCCGATCCCCGTGGACGCCCAGCGCGGAAACACGAGATAGGCCACGTAGGGCGCCACGAGGTCGCCGGTCTTCTCCACCTCGATGGACACCGTGTACGGCTGAGCGTCGCTGCCCTCGAAGGCCGGAGGACGGGTGTGGGTCTTGAAATACCCGCCCAGCGTCGCGTCCGGGGCGAGCTCGGGCGTGGCGTCCGGCGGCTGCTCGGGTGCGGAAGGTTCAGGCGTGCCGTTCCCTTTCGCGTCAGCAGAGCGATGGTTGTGGTTTCGACCCATGTGCCGAAGTTATAGTCGTGGCGGCCACAGGGGGAGTTGACGGAGCGGCGACCGATCGATGAAAGCAGCCATCTTCGCGGAGTACGGCGGTCCGGAGGTCATCCGCATCGCGGAGGTCGAAACGCCCCAACCGGGCGCCGGCGAGGTGCGGGTGGCGGTGCGCGCCGCATCGCTCAACCATCTCGATCTCTGGGTTCGCCGGGGCCTGCCGGTCGAGACCCCGATGCCGCACATCGGCGGATCCGACATCGCGGGCGAGGTCGATACGCTCGGCCCCGGAGTCGCGGGCGTGGAAGTGGGCAGCCGCGTGGTGGTGAATCCGGCGTTCTATTGTGGTCGCTGCGATTCGTGTCGTCGCGGCGACGGCGGCTCTTGCGCCAAGCTGCGCATCCTGGGAGAGCACACGCAGGGTGGGTTTGCGGAGTACGCGGTCGTGCCGGCGGCGAGCCTGCTGGCCTTGCCGGGCCCGGTGTCGTTCGCGCAAGCGGCCGCGGCGGCGCTCGTATTCCTGACCGCGTGGCGCGGGCTGGTCACGCGGGGTGGGCTTCGTGCCGGCGAGAGCGTGCTCGTCACGGGCGCGTCCGGCGGTGCAGGCACCGCCGCCGTGCAGATTGCCAGACTGGCGGGCGCCCACGTATTCGCGGTCACATCTGGCCAGGAGAAGGTCGGCCGCGTGCGCGAGCTGGGGGCCGACGTCGTATACGACCGCGCGCAGGTGGATTTCTCTCGCGAGGTCTGGGCGGACACGGGCAAGCGCGGCGTGGATCTGATCTTCGACTCGAGCGGGCAGGCCACGTGGGAAGCCAATCTGCGGGCCCTGGCGCGGGAGGGACGCATGGTCGTCTACGGCGCGACCACGGGACCCGAGGCGGTCACCAACGTGCGCCTGATGTTCTGGAAGCAGATCGCCATCCTGGGGACGAGCATGGGGAGCCGCCGCGACTTCGAGACGGTGATGGCGCTCGTCTTCACCGGCAAGCTGCGTCCCGTCATCGACAGCGTGCTGTCGCTGGAGCGAGTTCGCGAGGCGCACGAGCGGCTCGAGCGTGGCGAGGTGTTCGGCAAGATCGTGGTGACTCCGTAGTCGATTGGCCACCAGGCGAGGATCGAGCGAAGGGAAGGGGTGACGTGGATCTACGCACCGCGCAGGAAGAGGTCGACCGCTGGATCTTGCAGTTCGAGGAGGGCTACTGGCCGCCGCTGGCGAACCTGGCGCGTCTGGTCGAGGAGGTGGGTGAGCTGGCGCGCGAGCTAAACCACCGCTTCGGCGAGAAGCCCAAGAAGGCGGGCGAGCCGGCGCAGGACGTGGCGCTCGAGCTGGCCGACATCCTCTTCGTGCTCATCTGTATCGCCAACTCCCAGAAGATCGACCTCGATGCCGCGTTCCAGTCGGTGCTCGCGAAGTATCGGGTGCGGGATTCCGACCGCTGGACTCGCCCATCCCCCGCTCCGCCGCAAGTGGGTTAGCGGGTTGGCGGTTGGGTGGGCTAGGGGAAGTCAGGCGGACGAGGCCGGTACGCCGCCAGCGCTTCGACGAAGCGATCGAGCTCCTGCGGGGTGTTGTAGAAGTGAGGGCTCACGCGCACGTGGCCCCGGCGATGGTCCACGATGATCCTCTGACTCGCCAGGTGCGCGACGGCACCGGCCGCATCGTCGTGACGGATCATCACGATGGCGGATCGTCGCTCCGGCTCGTCGGCGGCGCGCGTGGTCAAGCCCGCAGCGGCGGCCGCGGCCAGCAGGTGCTCGACCAGCTCCCGGTTCCGGGCGGCCACGGCCTCGATGCCCACTTCCGCCAGGATCTCCTGCCCGCCCAGCGC
>JACQVC010000248.1 GCA_016209995.1 Gemmatimonadota bacterium | reverse complement strand
GTCGTGCGCTCTGGAACCAGCGTGTAGCGCCAGGCAGAGTCCGGCGCGGCGCTCGCCACCTCTTGTAGATCTCGGATGTGAAGATCGCCCTGTACGCGGCCGGGCGCGCCGAGGCTATCGCTTGTGCACGACGCAACGAACGCCACCACCAACGCGGTTGTCTGCATCAATCGGCCGGCTCCACGTGCACCACGACATCGAGCGCGCCGAGCGCCGCCGATACGCGTCGCTCGACCTGGTCCGCGATGTCGTGGGCTCGCTGTACGTCTAGATCGCCGGCGACCGCGATCGTCAGCTCGGCGAACGCCTCACCCGCGCGCCCGCGCGAGCGCACGCCGTAGCATGCGCGCACACCCTCGGACTCGAGCGCGATCCGGCGGATCTTCACCGCATCGGTCGCCCGCTCGTCCACCAGCACGGGTACGACCCGGTTCACGATTCGCCAACCGAAGTACGCGACCATGGCCGCCACCAGCAGGGTGAGCAGAGGATCCGCTGCCGGGTAGCCGGCTCGCACGGCCAGGAGTCCGCCCAGCACGGCCACCGATGAGAGCACGTCTCCGCGGGCCTGCTCGGAGTCCGCGATCAGCAGCTCGGAACCCAGCTCGCGACCGCGCCGCCGCTCGTAGACTGAAATCGCGAGCGCGACGACCGCGGACGCCGCGATGACCGCGAGCGTGAACGCGTTCGGAGCGACGGGCGGCAACGCACCGGCCATGAGCCGGACCACGGCGTCGCGGATCAGCTCGAACACGGTGATCGAGAGGAACGCCACGACCGTGAGCGCCCCTACCATCTCGAACTCCTGGTGGCCGTACGGATGATCCTCGTCCGGCGCGCGGGCCGCCACCCTCGCGAGCGCGAGCGCCATCAGGTTGTTGAGCACATCGAGTGATGACTGAGTGGCCTCGGCGAGGACGCTAAGCGCGTTCGAGACCCACCACGCGGCGAGCTTCGCCGCCACCAACACCAGGTTGACGCTGAGGACGAAGAGCACTACTCGGCGGACGGAGGCCGTGCTCTCCCCGCGGCGTGGCGTCGTGGTTGTCGGCATACCTCAAGTATGGCGTCGCACCGTCTGTCGTGCGAGCGCCCCCTCGGCGACGCTCACATCCCCGCAACCCGCGGGCCCTCGTCAACCGCCAAGAGCCGACGCGATACGCTTAGCCAGCTCGTCCACCTTACGCCCCAATTCCTCCTCGCGGACGTTGAGCACTCGGCCGGCCTCGAACACCGTGCGCCCCTTCACGACCGTGAGCACCACATCGCTGGCGCGGGCGCTATGGAAGAGTGCTGCCACGGGATCGTGGACCGGCCTCGTGTGAGCGCCCGCCAGTGAGACCGCGCACAGATCGGCATCTTTCCCCGGCTCTAGGGACCCGACCTTTCCCTCGAGCCCGAGCGAGCGCGCGCCCCCGAGCGTGACCAGCTCGAGGAGCTGAGCAGCCGGAAGGACGTCGGGCTCGCCCGAGATCGCGCGCTGAGCCAACGAGCTGAACCGAGCCTCCTCCAGCATATCGACGCGATTGTTGCTGGCCACCGAGTCCGAGCCCAGCCCCACGCGCACGCCCGCCGCGAGGAGCCGCGGAAGCGGCGCGACGCCGTGGCCCAGCCGCGCGTTCGCGAGCGGACAGTGCGCCACGGCCGCGCCCGTCTCCCTGATCCTCTCGATGTCCGCGCCGTCCACCTGCACGCAGTGCACGAGCAAGGGCCGCAGGGCCAATACACCCAAGCGGTCTAGCAGAGCGATGGTGGAGCGGCCGCGCGGCCGCACGTCGATTCCGCGTGCTCGCAGCGAGGTCGCGAACGGGCCGCTACCGTCCCGCACCAGCTCCGTCTCGGCCGCCGATTCGGCCGCGTGGCACGCTACCGGTAGCCCGTGCTCAGCCGCCAGCTCCGTCACGGCGCGATACAGCTCGTCACATACGCTGTAGGGCGCGTGCGGGGAGATAGCGACCCGCACCAGCTCGCTCTCCAGCTCGCGCATCGTCGCGAGCTTCGTCGCCACCGAAGCGGCGGCGTCCGCCGCGGCTGCCGGATCGGGCGCGAAAACCTCGCGGTAGACGATTCCCCGCAGCCCCAGCGCCAGCAGGGCGTGCAGCGCCGCGTCTGAATCCTCGGTCGCGCCCACTGTGGTGACTCCCGCCCTCGCCGCCTCGATGCACCCCCACGTGCTCGAGAGCCGATAATCGTCTTCGTCTAGCGCGGCCGCTCGCTTGAGCGCCAGCAGCGCGGCGATCCATTGCGGGAATGCCCGGTCCTCCAGGAGGCCGCGAAAGACGGTCAGCTCGGGATGGGCGTGCGTGTTGACCAGGCCGGGCAGCAGCACGCAGTCGTCGAGCCGCACCACGCGGGCTGCCGACTCCAGCACGGCTGCTGGCTCGAGCGCGGCTGCCGACTCGAGCACGGCCGCCGGCCCCACCGCGCGGATGACTCCATCCTCCACGAGCACCCCACCGTCGCGAATGGGCGGGGTCGTCACGGGTAGCACCCATGACGCTCGGTACAGCGTCGGGACCGTGGCAGGCGTTTGGACCATCACCTCTGGCTGGAGAGTCGCATTGTCGCGCGAGAACGCCCACGCTCCCGGCCGTGCGGGACCCAGCTGTTCACGCGACGCGACCCTCTTTCCTTCACTTCGGGAAGTTGAACAATTCCGTGCTCACGCCGCTCAGCCGGCTGCGCTCGACCTGCAGGTCGCGGAACCCGGCGGCGAGGCTGAGGACCTCCTCGAACGAGATGCGCAGGAGCACCTCGCGGAATGCCCGGCCGCCCGTGAGAGGGGTCGCCAGATCGATGCGGAAGACGTTCTGGCTCCCGGCGGGAAACGCGCCTCGTAACCCTCCGCCCATGGCCGCCTGGAAGCCCGATCGGGTGCCGAAGGGAGCATCGCCTGGCCAGATGGCCCCGGCCTCGACGAACGCGGCGGCGCCGACGTCCAGCAGGTTGGACGGAAACCCCGGAATCCCCACTCGGTCCTCGAGCGCGAACAGCAAGCGACGCCCGCCCGGGAGTGCGTCTTCGCCGAGCCCCCGCAGCGCGGTTCGACCGCCAAGAGTGAGCTGGAACGGCGTGCTGGTCGACCAGCCGCCGGTTCCCGAGATGCGCCCGAACAGCGTGTGCCTTCCCAGCGCAGCCGGCCGCCAGTAGAGGAACGTGTCGAGCTGCCCCAGCACGTCGCACCACCGCACGCAGCGCCCGGACGTGAACAGCCGCCGGCCCTCGACCCACGCGTTCGAGACGACGAGTAAGCTGCCCGTCTCGACGGAAAGGAACCCTCGCCCGCGCACGAATAGATCGTCCGATGCCCTGCTCCCGCCCCGCGTACCCGTGCCCAGGCTTCGTCCCAGCACCAGCTCGACCTCCGTGCCCAGCGGCACGTCCTCAATGGCCGTGAGCGCGTCGAGACCCTGCCGTCGCACGAAGCGCAGGTTGCGCTGCGCCAGCAGCAGGTTCACCCGCACGCTCGAGACGTCGTTCACCTGATTCACGAGCGCGGCCGCGAGCGCCGGCGGCGCGGCCTCGGCCGCATCGAAGTCGCCGGCGGGCACCGCCTCGGCGGACGCCGGGAAATCAGGGACCGCCAGCCGCTCGAGGCTGAGCCCGCCGCCCAGGATCGTGAAGTTGCCGGGCTGCCCGAGCCGTCGTGCGAACGTCACCTCCAGTTCTTCGCGCTCCAGATTCAGCAGCGCGTGTGTGAATCGCGTTCCCACCTCGGGCCCGATCGCGTACGCGAACGACACGTCGGCCCGCCGGTAGAACTGCCGCAGCGCGTCGCGGCCCACCTCTCCCACGAACGGGTACAGGATCGCCTGCTGGAAAAGCCGGCCCGGCCGCGTGCGTCCCAGCGCGAGCTGCGCGTCCCAGCGTGTCGAGAAGACCTGCGGCGCCGACCAGGCGATACCAAAGTCCTGATTCTCGCGGCGGTTCCGGTAGAAGACGCTCACCAGCTGCCCCGTGCCCGCCAGGTTCTCCTCCGTGACGTTCAGCCCGTCGAAGCGGACACCGTCGTCGTAGAGGAGCCGCAGATCGATCTTCGTGCTCCATTCGTCGCGCGTGTCCACCACGACGTGCTGCGTGCCATCCTGTTGTGGAACGGGGAACACTTCCGCCTGCGAGATGAAGGGATACCCGCGCAGGATCCGCTCCGACTCCCGCAGCAGAAGCGTGTCCAGGCATTCCCCGGATGCGAACAGGAGTTCCCGGTCGATGAAGCGCGCGCGCGTCGGCACGTGCAGCCGGTTCGCCAGCTCGTACGCCCAGCGCAGCCGTCCACCCGCCGCCGGGTCGGTCGTGTCGAAGATCGAGTGATTGTCGATGAAGATGCTGGAGATCCGGCCTTCCGCGCACTCCTGCGCCGCCGCGAGCGCAGGGAAGGCGAGGAGCAGGAGCAGGACGGTGAGCGCGATGGGCGGCCTCGGCCTCCTTTGTCCGTGGACCTGCTGAGAGCGGACGTGGCGGCAGCGGACCTGCCGTCCGTGGGCATGCCCGTAGACGTACCGCCCCTCTATGAACCCCTGGACCTCCCAGGGCCTCGCCTGCCCGGAGCCCAAATCGCCTACCTGTCGGGAGCCGAGCCCGTCACTGCGGGTGAGCGAACAGGTCCTCCTGGTTCTCGGCATCGCCCTCACGCTGCAACAGGCCGGAAAGGCGACGTTCCCACGCACTCACGTCGAAGTTCGCCTCGTGCCGCAGCATCCGCTGGATGATCGGTGACAGCTCGCGCAGGTCGTCCAAAAGATCACCCAGCACGGCCCGCGCTTCCTCGGCTCGGAAGATCTCTTCCGGCAGCGTCACCATGTCCTGAAGGATCGCGTGCTCGGACCGCGACGCGATCAACGGCTCCGCCCGCTCGGTTACATACACCTCCGTGCGCCTCCGCGGCCCTCGATCCTGCTCGATGGGGCTGAGCCCCACGATGTGGTCCGAGCGCCAGTACTTCCCGTACCCCAGGTGAACGATGCAGCCGGGCTTGATCTCCACGAGACCTCCAGGTTATTGGGTCGACGTAATCTAGGAGCCCTGCGCGGGCAGGCAAACGATGCCCGTGGCCGGGGTCGGAAATAACCAACTGCGGATTGAACCGGACGTAGTTCCCCGCGTCCCCTGGCCTTGTATATTCAATGCCTCGCCGCCAAATAGCGTGCGAGCGCACCAGCTCGTGCCGCGTCGAAAGCGGCACCGAAACACACGACGCAGACCGGAACGTTTCTTCATGGCCACCAAGACTGTCACAGCCGAGGTCGCGGCTTCCGGGCCGTCCGCCAGCGGGTTCGGGCTCGAGAACCACGGCCTGCGTCCCACGCAGCCCGTGCATTGGAACCTCTCACCCGCCGAGCTGTGCGAGCGCGCGCTCGTGCGCGGCGAGGGGAAGCTCTCGCGGTGCGGCGCGTTCACCGCCGTCACCGCGCCCCACACCGGCCGCTCGCCCAAGGATCGCTTCGTGGTTCGGGAAGCCAGTAGCGCGGATCGCATCCATTGGGGCGCCGTGAACGTCCCCATGGAGGAGGACCACTACTCCCGGCTGCGCGCCCACGTCATCGATTATCTGAACCGCAGCGAGCTGTTCGTGCGCGACATGTGGGCCGGCACGGATCCCCGTTATCGCATCGGCGTGCGCGTCGTCTCGGCCAGCGCTTGGCACTCCCTGTTCACCTACAACATGTTCGTGCGCCCGACGCCCGCCGAGCTCCAGGCGATGCGCCCCGACTTCACCGTGCTGCACGCTCCCGAGCTCGAGACCGATCCCACGCGGCACGGCACGCGCAGCGCCACCGGCATCGTGCTGCACCTCGGCGAGCGGGAGGTCCTGGTCGCCGCCTCGCGCTACGCCGGTGAGATCAAGAAGTCGATCTTCTCCGTCCTCAACTACCTGCTTCCTCGCCGCGGCGTGCTGTCCATGCACTGCTCGGCGAATGTCGGCCCCGACGGCGACTCCGCTCTCTTCTTCGGCCTCTCGGGAACCGGCAAGACCACGCTGTCCGCCGACGCGACCCGCGGGCTCATCGGCGACGACGAGCACGGCTGGAGCGATGAGGGCATCTTCAACTTCGAGGGAGGCTGCTACGCGAAAGTGATCCGTCTCTCGCCGCAGGCCGAGCCCGAGATCTTCCACGCCTCGCAGCGGTTCGGCACCGTCCTGGAGAACGTCATCCTCGACCCGGTGACCCGCGATCCCGACTGGGACGACGATTCCATCACCGAGAACACGCGCTCCTCGTATCCCATCGACTACATCCCGAACGCGGTCGTGTCAGGACGGGCCGGTCACCCCAAGAACATCCTGTTCCTCACGGCGGACGCGTTCGGCGTCATGCCGCCCATCTCGCGGCTCACGCCCGAGCAGGCGATGTACCACTTCCTCTCGGGCTACACCGCGAAGGTGGCCGGCACCGAGCGCGGGCTCACCGAGCCCGTCGCAACGTTCAGCATGTGTTTCGGCGCGCCCTTCCTGCCGCTCAAGCCGTCCGTATACGCCGATCTGCTGGGCAGGAAGATGCGTGGTCACGGAGTCGCCTGCTGGCTCGTGAACACCGGCTGGACCGGCGGCCCCTATGGCGTCGGCCGGCGCATGAAGCTCGAGTACACCCGCGCGATGATCCGTGCGGTGCTCGCTGGCACGCTCCAGTCCGCCGAGTTCGAGCGCGAGCCCGTCTTCGGGCTGCTCATTCCCGAGAGCGCCCCGCACGTCCCTGCCGACGTGCTCAAGCCGCGCAGCACGTGGCCCGACGCCAAGGACTACGACGCCAGGGCCGCGAAGCTGGCCGGCATGTTCAAGCAGAACTTCGAGCAGTTCGCCGGCGACGTGACCGCCGCGGTGAGGGACGCGGGTCCGGAGTAGGAGGGGCTGGTCCCGCTCCCGGCCCGACCCTGCCGAGCACGCTGGCCGCGAGCCGTCTCGCCAGGTTCTAAAGAGCGCGAGAGCGGTGGCGGCGGCCGTGAGAGACCCGGGTCCGGACTAGGAGGGGTCCTCCCGATCCTGACGACGCCGGGCCGCGAGCTATGTCGTCAGGTTCCAAGGGCGTAGGAGCGGCCACGGCGGCCGTGTCGGCCCCGGGCCCGGATTAGGCGGGGGCCGGTTCTCCCGCTCTCGACGACGCCGGGCCGCGAGCCATGTCGTCGGGTTCCAAGGGCGTAGGAGCGGCCACGGCGGCCGTGTCGGCCCGGAGCCCGGAGTAGCTAAGCGTGGACCGGACTCTCTGGTCCATTTCGACTGCGACGATTCCTGAGCGTTAATCGCACTGCGGCCTACGACGGGACCAGGGCATGGCCGGGCCCCCCTTTCATCAACCTCATCCCTACCGCCACGAAGCGTGCCCGGGCATCTTCGCCGAAGGGTGTAGACAGAACTTCGAGGGGCTCGCGGCGCGATACGGCGTCGCAATCGCAGACCAGCTCCAGCGTTGTGCTACTGCGAGCCGGCACCCGGTGAGGTGCGCGGGGGCGTGGCCGACGCCCGACCGTCGTCGGCAGATTAGCGGAACGCGCGTATCAGCGAGGCCGCAGCGGTAAACTACCAGTTTGGCGTCGCAGAGGTCCTGTGTAGCAGCGAGACTGCGGCTGCGCCCGAGGCGCAAGGCGCGAGGAGGAATAGCCTTGCCCTATTGCGACCGGGGTCCACGCAACGTGCGTTGCGCGGCGTGAGGGCGACGAGCAACGCAGGTGCCTCGGGATGCAGACGCGGTCGAATGCAACTGGACTTCTGCGACACCACACTAGTGGGGTGCCGTCGGTCCTACCTTTCAGAAGACAGATGCACACCAGACACGAGGCCTCTTCGAAGGGCTCGTTGCCCGTGAGTCGACCATGCGAAGAATCCGTTATCAAGTAGCTTGCAGCCTCGACGGTTACATCGCCGGACCCAATGGCGAGTATGATTGGATCGTCCCGGATCCTGAGATCGACTTCAAGGCCCTCTTCGACGAATTCGATACCTTGCTGATGGGGCGTCGTACGTACGAAGGTCTCGCGGGGGGATTCCCCGGGATGAGGACATTGGTCTTCTCGCGCTCGCTTCGGCAGCAAGACCACCCTGGGGTTACGGTCGTCTCGGATCAAGTCAAAGAGACGCTCGCTGATCTTCGTACGCAGCCAGGCAAGGACATCTGGTTGTTTGGCGGTGGAGAGCTGTTTCGCAGCCTGCTCGAGCTCGACTGCGTGGACACAGTTGAACCCGCCGTGATCCCCATCTTGCTCGGCGGTGGGCGTCC
>JACQVC010000238.1 GCA_016209995.1 Gemmatimonadota bacterium | reverse complement strand
GCAGAATGGAGCCGCGACCCTCATCAGCCCGACCGGAACTAGAACCGCCCTGGGCGGTAGCCAACCGTCCCGGGCGACTCCGGATGCAGGAATCTACCAGGTACGGCAGGGCGATTCGCTGCGCGCCAGCGTTGCCGCCAACCTGCCGCCCGCAGAGGCCGACCTTAGACGTGTGACCAGGGACGAACTAGCCGACTGGCTGGGGAACGACGGTACGATCGTGACCGATACCGCCGAGTGGCGCAGGGCGATCTACTCCCCGAGGCGCCGATTCGAGCTTTGGCGAGCCTTTGTCGCGCTCAGCGCCCTGCTGCTCGTCGCGGAGCTGTGGGTTGCCGCCGCGGGTCGCAAACTTTCCCTGCCAGGCACGGGTCAGACCGCGCGCTCTTCGTCGTCCTAGCCGCATCGCTCTCGTATGGCGCACCCTCTCATCCTGGAAGCGATCGCGGCCGCGCCCACGTTCGCCGCGCTGATCCGCGGCCTGGCCTCCGAGACAGCCAGCCTCACGGTCGGAGGCGCCGTCGGCTCCCTCGCCGCCGCTGTCGTCGCCGCCCTCCACGAGCGGCAGCCGGAACGTCTCTTGCTGGCGGTCGTCGCTTCGCCAGCGGAGGCGAGCGGGCTCGAAGCCGACACCGATGCCCTCCTCGGCGAGGGCGTAGCGCGCCTGTACCCCCAGCGCGAGGCGCTCCCCTACGAGGCGGAAGAGCACCACGTCGAGATCAGCGGCCTGCGCGTCGAAGCGCTCGAAGCACTGTTCGGACGCAGAACTCGACTGCTGGTAACGACGCTGCGCGCGTTGCAAGAGCGAGCTTCGATCCCCGATCGCCTGGCCGGGCTCCGCACCACGATCCGAGTGGGCGATGCGATCGGACTCACGAGCCTGACCAGCCGCCTGGATCAGCTCGGGTTCGAGCGCGTATCGCTCGTCGAGCAGGTGGGCCAGTATGCCGTGCGCGGAGGAATCGTAGACCTCTTCTCCTTTGGATCCATCGAGCCGACGAGAGTCGAGTTTTTCGGCGACGAAGTGGCTTCGATCCGATCCTTCGATGTCCTCGAGCAGCTCTCCACGCGAGGGGCCGACCAGGTCCACATCCTGCCCGTCGACTTCCACGCGGAAGATGCGGAGGGCGCTACCGTGCGGCGATCGCTCCTCGAGGTGCTGCCGCCGGGCTCACTCGTCTGCGCCATCGAGCCCGACGCGTGGGCCGCACAACTACAGCGCACCTGGGACCAGGTCGTCGAGGTCTTCGCAGCGGAGGCCCGGCGAGGCCGTAACGCGCTCCCGCCGGACGAAGTGTTCCTGCAGCCGGAGAGCACGCTGGCTTTGCTGAGCTCGTTCCCACGCCTAGAGCTGCGCCGCGATCCAGAGGCCGGCTCCGTCGCGTTCTCTGCTACACCCGCCGAGACCATCGAGCGCGACACGCGGCGCCTCGAGGCGCTGCTGCGCGAGGGGGCCTTCCGCGGTGAGCGCACTCTTGTCCTCTGCGACAATGACGGCCAGCTCGAGCGGCTCGAGGAGATCCTCGGGGCGCCCAACCGCCTGCCGCCGGGAGTCCAGCTGGCTGTGGGTGCCGTCGGCCAGGGCTTCGTCCTGCGCGAGGCCGCCCCTCCCCTGCGCGTGCTCACGGACCATGAGATCTTTCGCCGCGCGCGCCGGCTGCGTCAACGCACCCGCTTCCGCGGCGCGGTCGCGCTCGAGAGCCTCGCTCAGCTCCGGCCCGGCGACCACGTCGTCCACATGGATCACGGAATCGGTCGCTTCCGCGGACTCGAGCGAATCCAGGTCGACGGCGCCGAAATCGAGGCGCTGACGCTCGAGTACCGGGACGGCGAATTCCTCCGCGTCCCCGTGTATCGCCTCGATCTGGTGGACCGCTGGGTCGGCGAGAGCGAAGATACCCAGGCTCCACCGCTCGATCGTATCGGCGGCCGGCGCTGGAAGCGCGTGCGCAGTCGCACGGAAGCGGCGATCGAAACGTTCGCCCTCGAGCTCCTCGAGCTCTACGCGGATCGCGAAACCGCACGCAGACCCGCGTTTGCGCCGGATACCCGCTGGCAGAAAGAGATGGAATCCGCGTTTCTGTACGAGGACACGCCCGACCAGCGCAAGAGCGCCGAGGACGTGAAGCGAGACATGGAGTCCCCCCGTCCTATGGATCGCTTGATCTGTGGCGACGTTGGATATGGCAAGACCGAGGTGGCCATGCGCGCGGCATTCAAGGCGGCCATGGATGGCAAGCAGGTGGCCGTGCTCGCCCCCACCACGATCTTGGCCGAGCAGCACGTGCAGACCTTCGGGCGCCGACTGGCCGATTACCCCATCCGCATTGTCGCTCTCAGTCGCTTCCGTTCCCCGGCCGAGGTGCGAGACATCCTCCGCGACCTGGCGGCAGGCACGATCGACGTCGTCATCGGCACGCACCGTCTTCTGGCCGCCGACGTGAAGTTCCGCGACCTCGGGCTGGTCGTCATCGATGAGGAGCAACGCTTCGGCGTGCGCCACAAGGAGCGCCTCAAGTCCCTGCGTCGCTCCGTTGACGTGCTGACGCTCACCGCGACGCCGATCCCGCGAACTCTCTATCTCTCGCTCGCCGGGATTCGCGATCTCTCGCTCATTCGCACGCCGCCCCGTGACCGCATGCCGATCATCACGTTCGTGCTCCCCTGGAGCGATGAGATCCTCCGCGACGCGATCCGCCGCGAGCTGGACCGCGGTGGACAGACCTTCTTCCTGCACAACCGCATCGAGACGATCTACACCGTGAGGGACCGCGTGCGCGATCTCGTCTCGGACGCGCGCATCGCCGTCGCACACGGGCGCTTGCCGTCCAGTGAGTTGGACCGCGTCATGCGCGACTTTCTGGAAGGGAGTACGGATATCCTCCTCTGCTCTTCCATCATCGAGAACGGCCTC
>JACQVC010000246.1 GCA_016209995.1 Gemmatimonadota bacterium | reverse complement strand
TCCGCTCCCCCGAGGCTCAGAGGCTCAGAGGCTCATCCGCCCCAGTGCTGCTGCTCACGTCTTAAGCTGCGCGAGTGGGTCTCTTGTGCGGGACATGAGACGACACCGAGGAAAATGCTGATCCTCTGATCCGCTGAACCTCTGACCCTGCGGGAAGAGCGGAGTGCGGTGGGGAGCTACTGCCCGGTCGCGATCGAGTCGAGGAACTCCTGGTTCGTCTTGACGCGCCGCAAGCGGTCGAGCAGGAACTCGACGGCCTCGGCCGGCGGCATGTCGGACAGGAAGTTGCGGAGCAGGTAGACGCGGTTGAGCTCTTGCTCGGTGAGCAACAGCTCCTCGCGGCGAGTGCCGGAACGGTTGATGTCGATCGCGGGGAAGATGCGCTTGTCGGCGATGTGGCGATCCAGCACCAGCTCCATGTTGCCCGTGCCCTTGAACTCCTCGAAGATCACCTCGTCCATGCGGCTGCCGGTCTCGATGAGCGCAGTCGCGATGATGGTGAGGGAGCCTCCGCCGTCGATGTTGCGGGCTGCGCCGAAGAACCTTTTCGGCTTGTGCAGCGCGTTCGCGTCTACACCGCCTGACAGGATCTTCCCGGAGTGCGGCACGGTGGTGTTGTAGGCGCGGGCCAGGCGCGTGATGGAGTCCAGCAGGATGACCACGTCACGCCCGTGCTCGACCAGGCGTTTCGCTTTCTCGAGGACCATCTCGGCCACCTGCGTATGCCGCTCCGCCGGCTCGTCGAACGTGGAGCTGATAATCTCCGCGTCCACGTGCTCCTCCATGTCCGTGACCTCTTCCGGCCGCTCGTCGATGAGGAGCACGATGAGATGCACGTCGGGGTGGTTCTCGATGATGGAGTTCGCGGTCTTCTGCAGCAGGATGGTCTTGCCGGCTTTGGGCGGCGAGACGATGAGACCACGCTGTCCTTTCCCGATAGGCGCGACCAGGTCCACGAGCCGCATCGAGAGATCACCCGTCTTGTTCTCGAGCTGGAGCCGTCCCTCGGGATAGCGGGGTCGCAGGTTGTCGAAACCGATGCGGTGCTTCGCCTTCTCGGGATCCTCGCCGTTGACCAGCTCGACCTTGAGCAGGGCAAGGTAGCGCTCTCCCTCCTTGGGCGGCCGCACCTGACCGAGAACGGTGTCTCCCGTACGTAGATCGAACCGCTTGATCTGCGAAGGGCTGACGTAGATGTCGTCCGGACCGTACAGATAGTTCCAGTCCTGGGACCGGAGGAACCCATAGCCCTCGGGAAGGATCTCCAGCACTCCTTCGCCGCGCAGGATCACGTCGCTGTCGAGCAGACTCTGCTCGATGCGGAAGATCAGATCCTGCTTGCGGAGGCCGGAGTAGTTCGAGATGTTCAACTCCTCCGCCATCGTATGGAGTTCGGTGATCGACTTACTCTTCAGCTCGGCGATGTCCACAACACGCTCCGTCGTTTCCATGAGCACCGGGGGATGAATGGAATCAAACGCATCCGCTTCCGCGGACACTCTAGCGGGAAGCCAGTAGCTGGTCTGTCCTCAAGAAGTTCCGGAAATGACTCGGTAGGTATTCGGCCTAAGCGGCGCGAGCCGCCGTCCGGATTTGACCTTTGTTGAGGGTACGCAACATAAAGTAATGGCCGGGCTCTATACGGTCAAGAGTCGGGAACCGTCTCCTGTAGCGTCACATAGGGCGGCGGGGCCCATCGTGGCCGGCGGCGTGCCGGTGAGGGAGGGGAGTCGTGACGGATACGGGCGAGTGGATGGACCTGTTCTCGACGTATCGCATTGCAGTCACGGAGCGGGACGAGATCATCCACGGGACGTTGCGGCCCGACCTCGCGCTCGAGGATCCCGAGGTGCGCCGGATCCTGGCTGCGTGGGAGGGTCCGTCCCACGCTGCCCGGCTGGCGGATCGGACCGAGGTGACGCTGGTGCGCTCGGTCGTTCCGGAGCCACCGCCTCGGCTCGCGCTGCATGCTTTGCTCTTCCTGGCCACGCTGTTCACGACGATGGCGGCGGGCTCGCTGCTCGCGGGCGTCGATCCGTTGCGTGGGGTTGCGCTCGAGCTGGGGCCGATCTGGCTGCCCGTGCCGACGGGCGTGGACTGGAGCGCGCTGCTGCGAGGTGCGCCGTTCGCGCTCCCGTTGATGACGATCCTTCTCGGTCATGAGCTGGGACACTACGTGATCGCTCGCCGGCTCCACTTGCGGGTGACGCTGCCCTACTTCATTCCGTTCCCGCCGTACTTCTCGATCGTCGGCACATTGGGCGCATTCATTCGCCTGCGATCGCCTCTGATGCATCGCCGGATGTTGTTCGACGTGGCGATCGGCGGCCCGCTGGTGAGCTTCTTGTTGTCGATTCCGGCCCTCGTGATCGGGTTGCGGTGGTCTACCTTGGCGCCGGGCGCCGGGGACGCGGTGACGCCGTTCGTGGTGCCGTTTGCCGGGGAGGCGATCTGGATCGGGAACTCTCTGGCTCTGGCGTGGCTCGCCGATCTGATCGTGGGCGAGGCGGGCTCGGGCTGGATCGTGTTGCACCCGGTGGCGTTCGCAGCATGGCTGGGCCTGTTCGTTACGGCGCTGAACCTGCTTCCGTTTGGCCAACTCGACGGCGGTCACATTCTCTACGCGCTGGTGGGGCGGCGCCAGCGGGTGCTCGCGTTGGCGCTGCTGGGTGTGCTCTTTCCACTGGGGTGGCTGTGGTGGGGGTGGTGGCTTTGGCTCGGCGTGGCGATCGTGATCGGGCGGGGACGGCTCGGTCATCCACCGGTGCTACAGGAGGGGGAGGAGCTGCCACGCGGACGACGTGTGCTTGGCTGGGCGGCCGTTGTGGTTTTCCTGCTGATCTTCGCTCCGGTGCCGGTACGCATGTAGCGGCGATCTTTGCGTTGCGTGAGAGTGCCTATCCCTCACGAACAGAATCGGTTGTCGCGACCGTCCGGGCGAAGCTTGACAGCGCATCTCCGAGCCGAAACATTCTGCTCTTCCCCATAGTTTTTCTTGATTTTTTGCGCTCGGCGGAGGAGGCCATGGCACGGCACAATCGTGAGGGTACGGGTACAGACCAGCGCGGGTACCGCTATGCGATCAGCTATCAGCCGGACTGGCTGCGGCTGGTCAAGGTGACCCGCAAACTGGCGAGCGGACGACAGTCCAGCATGACGCTCTTCAAGAACCCGGCAGGCGGGCGGCACGCGGATCCGGGTGAGAAGGTGCGGACCCGCATCACGTCCGTGGAGCAGAGCCTCGACGTCGAGATCGCGGTAACCGATCGGAAGGCAGCGGTGAGACGCGTGAAAGTGGCGTATTTCGTGCCTCGCCCGTCCGGGCGGGGTGAGGAGATCGTGTTCACGCTGGAGAACGCCCTGCCGCCCGCCAAGTCAGGTCGCTGAGCGTTGTGGCCAGACCTTCCCCCGCTCGATCCCTTTCGCCCGCCACCACGCGTCAGCGCGAAGCGAAAGCGCTGCGCCTGGGCCACATCCCGTACGCCAACTGCTTTCCCGTGCACGCCGCCCTCCTGGACGGCGGTCCTCCCCCGGATCTCGAGCTGGTGCCGGGCACGCCGGCCGAGCTGAATGCGCTGTTGTCGGCGGGCAAGGTGGCTGTGGCGCCGGCTTCCAGCATCGAGTATGCGCGAAACCAGGACCGCTATCGGGTCCTGCGTGGTCTGGCGATCGGCTCCGTCGGCGATGCGCAGAGCATTCTGCTCGAGCTGGCGACCAGGCCTCAGGATCTGGCCGGGGCCGTCGTAGCCCTGCCCACGGCTTCCGCCACGTCCGTCGTACTGACGCGCATCCTGCTGGAACTGCGCCTCGAGGTCTCACCGCAGTACCGCTGGTTTGACCAGGAGCGCGAGGATCCGTGCGCGGAAGGAGCCGCTGCAGCGCTCTGGATCGGAGATCCGGCTGTGAGCCGGCAGGTGAGCCCGGCTGCCCAGGGCCGCTCGTTCATGGACCTTGGGCGAGCGTGGACCGAGTGGAGCGGCCTGCCGTTCGTGTATGCGCTCTGGATGACGGGGCTGGACGTGACGCGGGACCCGGAGCTGCGGGAGCTGGCGGAGCGGCTGCACGCGTCGCGCAGCTTCTTCCACGCTCACGATCGGGAGTTAGCCCTGCGGCATGCAGGTCCACTTGGTCAGCGACCCGAGTGGCTGCTGCAGTACTGGCGGTCGCTACGCTACGATCTGGATGATCGCGCGCTGGCCGGGCTTCGCCGTTTCTTCGATCTCGCGGCGCAGCTGGGCGAGGCGCCCGCAGTGGCCGAGGTACGCTTCGTCTAGCGGGTTACGGGGTTAGCGGGTGTGTCGGCAGGTCGTTCGCTGATCGTTGACGAGAGCTACGATCTCTAAACTATCCTTCGGGCTGTCTTCGTAGCCGGTCGGGGTGGCGACGCGCGGGCTCGCGGCTCTAACTTCCTGCATGGCCAATCCGATCACGAGGGCGCTGGCCGCCCTGGGCCGCAACGTGGTGAATGCGATGGCCGGGCTGGGGCGATTCGGGGCCCTGGCGGTGGCCGCGACGCGGGCCGGTCGAGATGTGACGACATGGGGGCGGCTCCTGGCGGTGCAGATGGCCCGGATCGGCGTGGAGTCCGTGCCGATCGCGCTTTTCATTGCGACGTTCACGGGGATCGTGTTGGCGCTGCAGGCGTCCTATACGTTCACGGGCGCGGTGCCGCTGTACTTCGTGGGTACGCTCGTGGGCAAGACGATGATCCTGGAGCTGGGCCCGGTTCTCACGGGGCTGGCGCTGGCGGGGCGGGTGGGCGCGAACATCGCGGCCGAGCTGGGCACCATGCGGGTGACGGAGCAGATCGACGCGCTGGAAACGCTGGCGTACGATCCTGCCGCCTACCTTATCGTGCCGCGTGTCATTGCCGGCACGCTGATGTTTCCGGTGGTCGTGGTCCTGGCGGATGGCGTGGGCATCGTGGCGGGCTGGATCACTTCCCTGTACCTGCTGGACATGTCCACCGAGGAGTTCATCCGCGGGCTCAAGCTGTTCTTCGCCCCGTTCGACGTGCGTTTCTCCTTGATCAAGGCCACGTCGTTCGGGCTGACGGTCACGGCCGTGGGCTGCTATTATGGCTTCACGACCATCGGTGGCGCGGAAGGCGTGGGCCGCTCGACGACGCGCGCCGTCGTGGTGGCGAGCATGGTGATCCTCGTGCTCGACGCGTTCTGGGCCATCGTGCTGCTATGAGCCTGCGGCTGGTGGAAGTCCACAAGGCGTTCGGCAGCAAGCAGATCCTCAAAGGCTTTACCCTGGAGGTGCGGGAGGGGGAGACGCTGGCGCTCATCGGAGCGTCGGGCTCGGGGAAATCTGTCGCGCTGAAGCACATCATCGGTCTGCTCCAGCCCGATGCCGGGGAAGTGTGGGTCGATGGCCGACGCATCGCGGATCTCGAGCGCAGCGAGCTGTACGAGGTGCGCCGGAACGTGGGTTACGTGTTCCAGTTCGCGGCGCTCTTCGATTCGATGACGGTCGGCGAGAACGTGGGGATGGGGCTGCGGCGCATTCCCGGCATGAGCGAGGCGGAGATCCAGGAGCGGGTGCGCGAGTCGCTGAGGTTGGTCGATCTGCCAGGGTTCGAGGACCGTTACCCCGCTGAGCTGTCGGGCGGCCAGAAGAAACGGGCCGGCCTCGCTCGCGCGATCGCCACGCACCCGAAGTACGTGCTCTACGACGAGCCGACGACCGGACTCGACCCGCTGACCAAGACCGTGATCGACCGGTTGACCATCCGGATGCGCAAGGAGCTGAACGTGACGGGCGTGGCCGTGACTCACGACATGGACAGCGCCTACCGGATGGCCGATCGCATCGCGATGCTGCACGACGGGCGCGTCCGCTTCGTAGGGACACCCGCGGAGATTCAGAAGACGGAAGACCGTGTGGTGCGCGGGTTCATCGAGGGTCGGCCCGAGCTCGTGGGAGAATACCAGTGAGTCGCAAGAACGAAGTGATGGTCGGCACGCTTATCGTAGTGAGCGTGGCGGCGGCCGTACTCGGGACCTTGTGGCTGCAGGGCGCGCTTCAGACCCGCGGGACCGTCGAGGTGCAGGCGCGCTTCCGCGAGGTAGGCCAGCTCATGGAGGGCAACTCGGTGAAGCAGCGCGGAGTCACGATCGGACGAGTCGAGCAGATTCAGCTGGAGCCTGGGGGCGGCGCGGTGATCGTGACCATGCGCGTGGACGCAGATGTCGAGCTGCCCGCGGACGCGGTGGTCGTGCTGGCGCCGGAGTCGTTGTTCG
>JACQVC010000237.1 GCA_016209995.1 Gemmatimonadota bacterium | reverse complement strand
GTCCTGCTCGATGACGGGTGCGATGCGGGTGAATAGAGCATGCCCCAGCGTCTGCTCGAGCCATTCGAGCGCGTTCGCGCGCGCCGGCGCGGTTCCGCCGGTTACGCCAAGATACGAGCGGTAGACGCGCTCGGGCTCGTACAGGAGGCCGAGGCAGCGGAAGATCCCCTCGCGCCGCTCGGCGAAACTCTCGTCGAGGGCTCGGCACAGGAGCGCGACTGCGCCGTCTGATGACGGTATCGCGTACAGGGCGGCACGAGCGGCGGCGTGACCGCCCGCGGCGGCGACTTCGCGATCCAGGATGGCCAGAACCTGTGCCGGTGGAAAGACCAGATCCGGATGCCGCGCGCGCAGCTTGCTGAGCGCCTTCAGCACGCGATAGTCCAGGAACTGCTCGGTCTCTCGAGCCATGACGGCGCGAAGGAGCAGATCCACCGCGTCTTGTGACGAAATCCCGGCCAGCACCGAAGGGATGGTTCGCCGTACGACCGGATCGGCGCGCGTGTCCAGCAGCCTGTTGGAGAGCAGCGGCAACACGCGTGCTCCCTGGGCGATCAGCGCTTGTCTTGCCGCCTCCCGCGTTGCCGGCGAAGCGAGAGCCGCGATCATGCGCGGGTAGGCTGCCACGTGTCCGAGCAGCCCGGCACTGTGCAGGGCGGTCGAGCGGACGCGGGGATCAGGGTCCTGCAGCAGTGGCTCGAGTATCTGCGCGGCCCGGTCGGCCGAGGGGAGCAACGCTGCGGCGAGCGCCGACTCGATGCGCGCACCCACGTCACCGTCGGCCCGTAGCCGCCGCTCGACGATCTCCCGCACAGCGATGGGGACGTCGCCGCCAGCGCCGATCTCACGCCGTGCCAGGCAGGCGAGTGCAGCCGTTCGCACGTCGGACTGCGGTGCGCCGAGCAGCTCGCGGACCAGATCGCCTTGCCGCTCGGCGTGCGCCGCGGCCAGCGCGCGCACGGCAGCCTCCCTCACCTCAGGCACCGGATCCAGCAGGCTTGCGCGCACGCTCGATTCGTCGACGGCCTCGGGAGAGCGGGCCAGCAGATTGAGTGCGCGCTCCCTGATCTGCTCCGCAGGGTGCGCCGTCAGCGCATTGACCTCGCCGGCCAGGGCCCGGGCATCGTTTGGCGACGCCTGCTCGATGAGGTCGAGAGCGAAGGTCGTCCGGAGCGAATCGCCACTCGCCAGCGCCCCTTTGACCTCCGGCATGATCCCGGCGCTCAGCAGCGACGCGAAACTGCCGCGCAGACTCGCGAAGCGGCCTTCGATCGAGCGCGCCAGCGTACGCACGTACTCTCGCTTCACACTGATGGCCAGCGCGAGCCAACCCAGCGACATCGCCGAGGCCACGTAGGCGATCTGGCGGTAGTCCATGATCTCGAGCAACAGGAAGATGAGCACCGCCGACAGCGCTTTGCCAAGTCCCTTTTCGACCGCGACGTCGATGTACGCCTTGGCCTTCAGCTTGATCGCGTCGGGCACGGGCACGTAGAGGATCTCGCGTCCCGCTCGCTCGGCCGAGTAGCGCAGGCTGGTCTCCGCGCCCTTGGCCGCGACGGCCGGCCACAGACCCCAGAAGAGCGCGAGCGCCGCGGTCGTGGCGACCATCGAGACCGGTAGAAGCAGCACCGCGAGCCCCACGCCCCAGCGCCGGAGCCCGGGCTGCAGACCCGCGAGCACGACGATCGGGAGCCAGTTGGTCGCCGCGATGAACTTCCCCTGGAACGCGCTGATCGCATCGCGATCCACGAAGACTTCCTTGGTGACTGTGTTGAACTGGTAGTCCACGAGCTGCTTCACTAGAATCGTCAGCAGCACGGTGGCGGCGATCAGTCGGACCTGTGGATCGGCGACGGCCTCACGCAGCCCGCCCGCCGAAAGCTTCTCCCGGTGCGAGGTATCACGCGCTGGCGGTGTGGGCGGCGCGGCGATCGCCCAGACCAGCGGGATTCCGGCCCCGAACAGCACGATGAACACCGCCGCGACCAGCAGCAGGTTCGGGGTGCCCACGCTCTCGGCGAAGAATCCCGTGATCGCGCCACCCAGCGACGCTCCCAGCGAGCCGCCCGTGATCACGAGCGGATAGGCGCGTTTCGCCGTGCGTGCATTCAGGAAGAGCTGGGTCGCGATGAAGAACTGCGTGACGAGCGCTGCGGCGAAGAGATCGTACCAACCGTAGAACAGCAGACCGAACGCCGTGCTCTGACTCACGTAAAAGGCGCGGAATAGCACCAGGTTCACAGCGAAGAACAGCGCCACGCCGCACACGAGCCAGCGCCAGGGGAAGCGATCCGCCAGCCGGTTGTACGCCGGCACGAAGAACACCACGACGGCGCTGACCAGATAGGTCTTGTAGAACTCGGTTGCGCCGAGCCCGTCCAGCGCCAGGGCGTTCCGGATGGGGCGCAGGATGCCGACCGCGCAGACCACGAGGAAGAAAAGCGCCATCATGGCCAGGAACTGCGCGGCCTCGTGCCGGCTTGGCCTGGGTGTGGATGAGCTCGACGTAGATCGCCTCACATCAGGAGAAGCCATGCAGCGACCGCCACGCCTACGCTCAGGGTTAGGCCTACGATCGGCAGCAGGAGCCGCCAGCGCGCTTGCTCCGAGGTCACCTCGCGGGCCGGTGCCGCCGAGCGGCGGATGCCGGCTGCCGTGAAGTCGAAGATCCAGCTCAGCACGAGGGCCGCCGGGAAGCCTGCCAGCGTCACGGTCGCGATCACGCCGTACAGCGTGTCCGGATCCTGCAGGCGCAGCGCCGGCATGATCAACTCCATGCCCTGGAGGAAGATGAAGGCCCCGGCCACGTATGCGGCAGCGACGCGAGCGACCTTCCGGCGCTTCAGCTCCGCGAAAAAGTCGCGCAGTCCGGGAATGCTCGAGAGGAGGCCTCCGTCGTCCGCGGAGGCGAGGACGGTGTCGGCAGCCGGCGCGCCGTGACCAGGCCCGCGTACCAGGGTTTCGTAGACTTCGTGTGCATCTGGCCGGCGACCCGGGTCCTTCGCCAGACAGCGCCTGACGAGCGTGGCCAGGCCGGCATCGACGTCGGGTCTCACCTCAGCGAGCGGCCGTGGCTCCGAGGTGAGCTGCGCGTGCACCAGCTCCGCGGCGCTGCTAGCCGGGAACGGGCCCGCGCCGGTCAGCAGCTCGTACGCCAGAACGCCGAGCGCATAGACGTCGGACTGCGGCGTGAGAGGCTCGTCGCGAAGCTGCTCTGGACTCAGGTGTTCCAGGTCGCCGACGCGCTCACCCGTGGCGGTCAATCTCATCACGGTCTGCTGTCCGGTCTCGAGCAGCGCGGCCAGTCCGAAATCGAAGAGCACGACTCGGCGGGTTTGCGTCTCGCGCAGGATGTTGGCGGGGCGCACGTCCCGGTGGACGATGCCCTTGCGGTGTGCGGCGGCGAGGACGGCGGCCACGGAGGCCAGCACTCGCCGCACTTCCTCCACGCGTAGCGGCCCGCCCGTCTCGAGCCGCGCGGCCAGCGTGCGGCCGTCGACGTGCTCCACGACCATGTACGGAACGCCGTCCGGGAGCCGCCCCACGCGGTGCACCCTGATGTTGTTGGGGTGTGACAGGCTGGCCGCGGCCTGCCCCTCGCGCTCGAACCGCAGGCGAGCCACGTCGTCGGCCGCGATCTCCTCCCGCAAGACCTTCACGGCCACCATGCGCTTCAGCGCCGGCTCGCGAGCCAGGTAGACGCGAGCCACAGAGCCCTCGCCGATCATGCGGGTCAGCTCGAGGTCCGGCGTGAGCTGATCGCGAAGGCGGTCGAACCGCTCCTGGTCTGCCGATGAGACTTCGGTCATCGACTGTGCACGGCGATCTCGGACGAACCGTCCGCGTTGTTGGGGGGAACGAACTGTGGGAATATTGGACCCGACTGAAGCCCCGGGGCAAGCCTGACCCAGACAAGCCCGACCGCGGCGGGCCTCTGGTGCGAGGCCGCGTTGCGGCCGATCTTTGGCAAGTCGCTGTGGGTTCAGCAACCTACTAGGCGTTC
>JACQVC010000247.1 GCA_016209995.1 Gemmatimonadota bacterium | reverse complement strand
GCGCTGCTGCGGGGGATCGCTTTCCAGGCCGAGCCGCGCGAGCTGCCATGCCCGCTCCGGGTCCGGGACGGCTTGATCCGCCCACCCCAGAAGCCTCAGTGCGCAGTCCGCGTAGATCCATTCCTGAGCGTTCCGTCGCCGCACCTCCTCGCACCAGCGCTCAGCCTCGGGGTCGCGACGCAACTCGAACGAGGTCGCGAAGAGTCGGAGGACTACCTCTTGGATTTCCGCTAGTTCCAAGCCTTCGACGTACGCTCTGCGCGCCTCGACGTTGGCCTGCGCCAGGCGCCCGGTTCGCTGGTAAATCGCGCTCAGCGCGCTCAGGGCCCTTGCCCTACTGGGGTCGGCGTCGACTGCGGCCCTCAGATCCGCCTCCGCCGCTTCGCGGAGGTGGACCCCCGCCGAGTCGCGGGGATCCTGCTCACCCCAAATCTGCGCACGAAGAACGCCCCGCAGCTCGAGGGCCTCCGGGTCCCCGGGGCGAACGCTGAGCGCGCGATCCGCGTGGCGGATCGCCTCCTGGAGTTTCGCGATCCCTGCTGCAGAGGGACCCCCGGCCGCACGCCTGATCAGGAACACATGTTGGCGAGTCGTCCACCCGCGATGGAGAATGGGGTGGATCGAGTTGGGATCAAGCACCTCGGCGCGGGCGAGTAGCGAATCCGCGGCGACGAGGCTCGTCGCAGCGCCTTCGAGGTCGCCGGCATCACGAAGCGCGGAGTGTTTCACTCGCATGTCCGCTGCGCGCCGCACCAGCTCCCACGCCTCGACGCTCGTCATGCCAGCACGCGTGCGCCGAGCCCTGATCTCGCTGCCTGTCCTGAAGCGAAGGAAGTCTGTGATCTCCGTTACGAGTTCGTCTTGTAAGGTGAACAGCTCGCCGAATGGCCGCTCGAGCGTGCTATCCTGAACGACGTATCCCGAAGCGGCGTCAGTGAGTTGGACCTTAACGCGCAGACGGTTACCCGAGACCGCTACGCTCCCGCTCACGAGGAAGTCGACCGAGAGTGCGCGGGCCACGCTGTCCAGAGTGGCTGTGCCTCCGCGGTAGGGCTGCACGCCGGCCGGCGAGATGACGCGCAGTGGCTCGAACCGAGCGAGCGCAGCACTGAGATCCTCAGTCAAGCCGTCCGCTAGAAAGCGCTGAGACCCGTCAGGACTCAGGTCGTCGAGGTAGAGGACAGCCAGACCGGTAGGCTCCCTGCCCCCAGACTCGAGGGGCTCGGGCCGCTGCAGCAGAGGGCCCTTTCGCGCCGCGAATATCAGAGCGGCAACGAGGCCGAGGGCGAACCAGGCTGCGCGCGGGATCTGCGCCAGGCGCGCGCGCAAGGTGCGTCGCCCGCCCGGTGGCAGTGCCGCCGCAGCGTCCCTGACCTCGAAGGAAGTGGGGATGGTACCCGTGTCCGGGAATGCACGGGGCCCGGAGACGGACGGTGCGGGCGCTGCTGCCACGGTCTGCGGCGCAGAAGCCTCCACGCCTCCGCCCGCTTCACCGGTCCGGATGCGCTCGACCAATGCCTTGGTTTCGTCGAGCGGTTCGAGCTCCTCACGGGCGAGCAGTCGTGCGTACGCGTCGTACTGGGCCAAAGCCTCGGAACGCCGACCGGCCGCCGCCAGCAGCTCGATCAGCTGGTGGTGCGCCTCATCTTCCAGGGGATCGATTTCGGTCCAGCGCCGGGCACACTCGATGGCGGCAGGAGTGTCCCAGCCGCCCGCGAGATCGCTCAGCCGGGAAAGCCGGGCGCGGCGGTGAAGCGCGGCGAGTCGTACGCCCTGGCGATCCGCCCAGGACTCGAATGGCTGCGAGTCGACGAGGTGTTGGCTCTCGAGGAACGGTCCGCCGTAGATCTCGAGCGCCTCCGAGAGCTCGCCTCGTGCAACGGCCGCCGTGAAGCGGGCGACGTCCACGTCCAGCGCGCCCATCGCCCGCAGTCGATCTCCCTGGACTTGAAGCCAGTCGTCTCCGAAAGCGCGTCGAAGCTCGTAAAGCGTCTGGCTCAAGGCGTGGCGCGCCTTGTCCACATCGCGCTCGGGCCAGAACACCGCCATCACGGCGTCGCGGGTGGTATCGCGCTCGACCGCCAGGTAGACCAGGAGTGCACAACGGAGCCGTTGCGCGGGCAGGTTCTCGATCTCCTGTCCGTCGCGGTAGCAACGTAGAGCGCCGAGCGTGACGATCTTGATGGCCACGGCCTAACCGAGGACGACCCAGGATAGGTATCTCATGGCACCTTCGAGTGTTGGCGTATGAGGCAAAGTTAAGTAGGGCCGATCCTCGGGGGCAAGCACGTGGGCTCGCGGTGATCGCAGGGTTGGGCAGATCTACAACGATTACCACGGCCCGCGGAAAGCACTGAGGGCCTTCCTGCGGGGCCATCTGTCCTACCACGGCGGCGCAGCTTGCGATGGTGCGGGAATGCAGATGCCGCTGACTGGCGTCGACGCGGCTCTCCGCTTGCTGCGGACGGACGCGGCCGGGGAGTTGCGCCTCGTGGTCGGTGGTAGCGAGCAGATAGGGCTGGCCAGCGAGGATTGCCGAGGCCGCAATCGCCCGCACCGTTCCTCCGACTCGCTCCAGGAGCATCTCCATGGCGGCCTCCTTGATCAGGAACGTGGCGATCGCTGCGGCGAGTCTCGCTGCCGTGTTCATGGCCGCTTCCTTCGTTTGAGAGTCAGTGTGCGCTTCGGTCCACTTAGCGGAGCACATAGGCGCTGGCCTCGACGACCAGGAAGAACAGAAGCGCGATGGTCAGGAGGAACGCGCCCCCGACCAGCATGGCGTCCATGACCATGAGCACCTTCGTGCGGAACGACATGGTGCCCTCCTCTCAGTGATGGGTCCCTTCGTGAGCAGCGCGACGCGCCGCTCAAGCTTCTGGACGCCAAGCTAGAGGAGGGCCTTCAGCCGCCTTTCAGGCCCTGGTCAGGGCCGGTGCTCTCGGATCAGGCGGCTCTCAGTTGGAGATCAGACAGGCGCGCCAAGCCTCAGGTGCCGCGAGATTTCACTCGGAGGGCGGCCGCGGGGCCGACTTTCGCCAAGCCCGTTTCGGCGAAGGTCACACCACTCGATTGCCTAGACTCGCTGCGGACCGGTACATTG
>JACQVC010000235.1 GCA_016209995.1 Gemmatimonadota bacterium | reverse complement strand
GCCCTTCCTTGTCCCGCGTCGCCCCGGTGAAAGAACCCTTGACGTGCCCGAACAGCTCCGACTCGAGGAGGCTTTCCGGCAAGGCCCCGCAGTTGATCGAGAAGAAAGGCCCGTCGGTGCGGTCCGAAAGCTCGTGGATGTAGCGGGCCAGAACCTCCTTACCGGTCCCGCTTTCGCCGCTGATCAGAATCGTCGAGTCGGTGGGCGCCACGGTCTCGGCCAGCTTGACGACCTCGGTGAATCCCCGGCTCTTCCCCACGGGGCGGCCCTCGCCACTGCGCTCCCGGCGGCGGATCTCTTTCTTGAGCTCGCGGTTCTCCGCGCGCAGCAGCCGGGCTTCGGCCGCCCGCCGGCAGACGTTCAGCAGCTCATCGTTCGAGAAGGGCTTCTGCAGGTAGTGATACGCACCTTCATTAACAGCTCGGATCGCGGACTGGAGCGACGCCTGCGCCGTCATCAGGATGACCGCGATTTCGGGATCCACCTCCCTCGCCTTCGCCAACACGTCGAGCCCGGTGACCGTCGGCATGCGGATGTCGCTGATCACGATGTCCGGCCGCAAGCTCTCGAGCGTTTCCACCGCCTCTCTTCCGCCGCCTGCGCAATGGACCTCGTAACCCTCGTTCTTGAAGAGAATCCTCAGGGTCTCGAGGATGCCCGTCTCGTCATCGACCAGCAGAACCCTCGGCTTCGTACTCACGTCATCTCCTCTTGCGCTTCAGGAACAGACGGAAGGTAGATCGTGAACTCGGCGCCCCGCCCCAGGCCGGGGTCGACCAGAACCGCGCCTTGATGGGCTTCGACGGCCCGGTGCACCACGGCGAGCCCCAGCCCGCTGCCGCCGCGCCGCGTCGTGAAAAAGGGGTCGAAGATGCGCGGCAGAACCTTCGGGTCGATCCCCAGCCCCGAGTCGCGAACACGCAGGCGAACCACGCGCGACGTCTGCATGCCAGGCGGCAGCGCACGCGGCTCCACGCGGTCGAGCGAAACCTCGACGTATCCCTTCGGCCCGGCGAAGTGCACGGCGTTCAACAAGAGATTCAACACGGCTCGGTGCAGCAAATCCGCGTCGCCGCGCACGCAGAGTCGTCCGTTGCCGCCGGCATAGCGGATCTGCACCCCATCTGCCGCTTCGGGATGCTGACGCACAACGCCCACGGCGTGCTCGACGACGGAGTTGAGGTCCACATCCTCCGGAGAGCCAATGCGCACGCGAGCGAACTCGATGAACTCCGACAGCAGACGACTCAAGCGATCGGATTCCGTCAGCACCAGCTTCTCCAGGGACCCCTGATCGTCCGCGTCGAGGTTAGGGCTCGAGAGCTGCTCGACCGCGCTGCGGATCGACGCCAGGGGATTCTTGATCTCATGGGCCAGCGAAGCGGAGAGCTCGGCGATAGCCTCGAGGCGCTCGGTCCTGAGGTGAAGAGCTTGCAACTGCTCTTCGGTCGTGATGTCCTGGAAGATCGCGGTCACCGAAGGGGCACCCGCATCCTCGCGGTCCAGTACCGTCGTGCTCACGCCCAGCACGACCTCCTGATCCCCACGCAGCGTGACGGCCTTGCGCCGCGTCACGGGGCGCCGCTCCGTCAGGGTCTGCTGGATCGCTCGCGACAGCCCGGAGGACTTCCGCTCCAGCAGCTCCAGCACTGGCGCGCCCGCCCACTGCGCGTGCGAGACGCCCAGGAGCTGCTCCGCGGCCGGATTCATGTAGGCGAGGTACCCGCTCCCATCGACCGTCAGCACGCCCGTCCCGATGTTGCCCAGGATGTCGCCCGTGTCCAGGCGCAGCCGCCGCAGCTCGGACTCCACTGCTCCCAAAGCGATGCCCGCGCGGCGAACGCGATCGCCCAGGTACCCCGTGGCCACCGCCACCAGCGCGAAGAGCCCGATCTGCACGAACACCGTGACGCCCACGGTGCTGCGCTGCCCCCAAACGATGTCCGCGAAGTAGAGGATGCTCGCCAGCCCGCTGATCAGGGCGCCGCCCCGGATGGGCAGCAGCAATGCGCCCGCGCTGATCACCAGGATGTACAACGGCGCGAAGTCGCTCTGACCGCCGCCCGTGATGTGCACGACTCCGGTCACGAGCAGGGCGTCGAAAATCACCTGGACGTAAAGGAAGTTCTCGTTGGGCTCGCGCCCACGCCAATGCGTGTACCAATAGGATGCCGTCGTGACACCCGCGGCGCTGATGAACATCACGGTCGCGAGCAGCGTCGTCACCGGTCCCGCGCCCACCCACGCCAGCAAGACCCCGGCGAAGATGCCCGTCACCAGGGTCATGCGCCCCAGGTAGAGCCAGCGCAGAAGCTGCGCCCGGCCCCAACCGCGGACCACCGGCCCGACCACTATCGATTGATTATCCATGCCACTGACCGTAGATCCTGGCCCTCACCGGCCTGAGCATCACCTTTGACTTTGAACACGTCACTGAACAACTACAACAACAAGGGAGAGACTCGGATGTGGGAGATGCGGGGATACATCACGGGTCGCGAAGCAATCCCCATATCTCGCGGATCCCCCTCTCTCCCTTTTTTTTTCAGTAGTTTTCGGCCACCTCTTAAGGAAAGCTAGCGCGAGATTTTGCAATTTACAACATTTCTGGATTGGTATTTTGCGATGACCCCGCGAAATTGGAGTGAGGTGCAGCCTCAGGGAGCGAGATGATGACACGTCTGGAGATGGTGGAGGTAGCGCGGGGTGACCGTCCGGCGGACGTGGTGATCACGAACGGGCGCGTGATCAACGTGTTCACCGGCGAGGTGGAGGAAACGGACGTGGCACTAGCCGGTCCCTGGATCGCGGGGGTAGGCGCGAGCTACAAGGGACTGCGAACGCTGGACGTGGGCGGCCGGTACGTGTGTCCAGGGTTCATCGATGCGCACGTGCACATCGAGTCCAGCCTGGCGGTACCGTCGGAGTTCGCTCGTGCCGTGGTGCCTCGCGGCACGACCACGGTGGTATGTGATCCCCACGAGATTGCCAACGTGCACGGCGTGGCGGGCATCGAGTACATGCTGGCGGCGAGCGCGGGACTCCCGCTCAGCGTGTTCGTGATGGCCAGCTCGTGTGTGCCAGCCACGTCGATGGGGACGGCGGGCGCCAAGTTGGGGCCCGCGGAGCTGGCCGCGCTGAGGGGACGCGATCGTGTGCTGGGGCTGGCCGAGGTGATGAACTTCCCAGGCGTGATCGGCGGCGACCCGGAGGTGTGGGCCAAGTTGGAAGCATTTCGCGGCAGGGTCACCGATGGGCATGCCCCGGGAGTGCGCGGCGCCGCGCTGAACGCCTACGTAGCGGCGGGCCCCGCGTCGGACCACGAATCGACGACGGCGGATGAAGCGCTGGAGAAGCTGCGTCGTGGCATGTTCGTGTTTCTGCGCGAGGCCACGAACGCTCGCAATCTGCGCGCGCTGGTCCCCGCGCTCACGGATGCGAGCCTGCGGCGCTGCGGGCTCAGCACGGACGATCGTCAGCCGCCCGACCTTCTGGATGAGGGCGGAATCGACCACATGGTGCGCATCTTGATCGAGGAGGGCGTGTCGCCCGTCGAGGCCCTGCGCATGGCCACGCTGAACGCAGCCGAGCATTTCGGTCTGGGGGATCGGGGGGCGGTGGCGCCGGGGCGCAGAGCCGACCTCGTAGTCTTCTCGGATTGGGAGCGCCCCGAGGCCGAGATCGTGCTCAGCGGCGGTCGCGCGGTAGCGGAGTCGGGGCGAATCACGGACTGGCCGAACGTGGCGCCACCCGCCCCACCGCCGCCCTCGGTGCGGATCGACTGGAGCCGCGTGGACCTGGCGATTCCGGCGAGAGGTGAGTCGCTGCGCGTGATCCGGGTGATTCCGGACCAGATCGTGACGGGCCACGACGTGGAGAAGCCCTCCGTACGCGGCGGGCAGGTGGTCGCGGACCCGGAGCGCGACCTGCTCAAGATCGCGGTCATCGAGCGGCACAGCGGCCGCAGCGGCATCGGCCTGGGCATCGTCAAGGGCATGGGGCTTCGTCGCGGCGCGATCGCGGGTACGGTCGCGCATGACCACCACAACCTCATCGTCATCGGCGCGGATGACGTCTCGATGCTCACGGCGGCACGTCAGGTCGCGGCGATGAGCGGCGGTCTGGCTGCGGCAGAGGGCGAGCGCGTCTTGGCCAGCCTGGCCCTCCCGGTCGCCGGGCTCATGTCCACGGAGCCGATCGAGGCCATCCGGCGACAACTCGAGCAGGTCGTAGCGGCCGCCCGTTCCTTGGGCTCGCCTCTCCACGACCCCTTCATGGCCATGTCGTTCCTGGCCCTCGAGGTAATCCCCGCGCTCAAGCTGACGGACCAGGGACTGGTGGACGTGGAGCAGTTTCGGCGAGTGGACCTGTGGGTTTAGGAGCCTGTCGGCCGCACCCCCATGGCTCGCACAGGCTCCTGGCCGCTAGAACTCCCACCACAAACGCAGAGAGGCGAGGTTGTCTCGCGGGTCGACGGGTCCCGAGGTGCGGGTGATGGCGTATTCGGCCTGAACGCCGGTATTGCGGCCGAACTGGTATCCCGCGCCGAGCTGCCAGCGCCGCACGTCGTAATCCCACGGCTCGAGGGTCCCGTCGGAGCGAGCGATGCGGTTGAAGTCGATCGCGCCGTAGCGTAAGGCCGCGTAAAGGCCGGGGATCAGTTTGAGCTTGCCCTCCGCGTAGTACGCCGTCTCCCTCGGCACATCGTCGACACGCGGGACTTCCCACCAGTCCAGGAGCAGCTCGCTGCGTATCTCGGTGCGACCGCGCGCGAACGTCGCTTCAAAGCCCAATGTCTTCTGGTCATATCCGTTGATCGAGATGGCGGCGTTCGCCGCGCTACTGACGGCGCTTTCCTCGAGGTAGGGCCCCTGATTGTACGAGATCCCGGTACGCAGCTCCGCGGTCCACTCGTAGTCCAGGTGCAGGACGCTGGAGAACTTCCGCCGCTGCTGCAGGTCCAGGCCCCATTCGCTCGGCTCGCTGGAGGGTGCGCTGTTCATGAGCGCGGCCCGAGCGTGCAGCCGAGACAGGCTCCCGAAGATCATGACGCCCGCCTGGTACGGAATTCCCCAGACGATCGGAGTGCCGACCGGGCGGAAAAAAGCAGGTCTCAGCTTCCAGTCAATGAACCCGTCGTTGCCGCGAGGAAGCAGGCGAGCGCTCACCATAGTCGGGTGCTCATGGAAGAGCGGCGGTCGTATGAAGGGATCGGCCGTCGAGTGGTGTCGTTGCGCATAGCCGCCGAACGGAGAAACGAAGACGCCCGCCTGCACGTGCACGGCGCGACCGAGCCAGGGTTGGTATCTCAGGAACGCCTGCTCGACGCGAACCTGCACAGCCTGGTCAGTGGGCGCCTCGCCGCGATCGGCACGGATCTCGGCCAGCCCATACAGATGCCGGCCCACGAAGAGATCCGAGAACACGCTGACGCGGCCCGCGCTGAAGGACCGAGTGTCGGGGATGATCCAGGCGGGATCGTCAGCGGGAACGTATCCCTCGAGGTCGAGACGGCCGCTGAGCACGATCTCGAAGAATCCGCCCGGGCTCGCGTAGCGGAACCCGAGATCCGCGAGCGTGGGCGGGGTGAACGGACCTTCCTGCCCCAGGCCGGCGAGCGGATGCGCGGCGAGCAGCAACGCCGTGAGCAGGAGGCGAGCCATGCTGCCCGCGCCGCCCTCGCGCCGCAACCCGCTCTCGCGTCTCGGCAGTCTGCTAGAGAGTCGTGTCAATGCGGACGGTTCCCTGGGCGGGTACGACGACCTCGACGGTTTTCTCACCGAGATCCATGTGCCAGATCACGAGCTCGTAGCGACCGGCTGGCACATCGGCGATGGCAAAGGTTCCATCCTCGGCAACGACGGCATGGTATGGGTTCTCGACCACGATGATCGCCGCTCGCATCCAGCGGTGAACCTCGCAATAGACCTTCACGATCCCAGGGAGGTCGAATCGCACGGACTTGCTCTCGCCCTGCGGATATCGCCCCAGGTCGAAACGCCTGGGACTGGAGTACGAGAAGACGTTGTGCAGGAATGGATCCTGGTTGGGGAACTCGACGG
>JACQVC010000243.1 GCA_016209995.1 Gemmatimonadota bacterium | reverse complement strand
CTCCTCGTCCTCGGGCGAATACTCGATGTTGATGAAGAACATGAAGCGGTCGAGCTGCGCCTCCGGGAGCGGGTACGTGCCCTCCAGCTCGATGGGGTTCTGCGTGGCGAAGACGTAGAACGGCTCCTCGCGCGTGTAGGTGCGGCCCTGCACCGTGACGCGGTGCTCCTGCATCGCCTCGAGCAGCGCCGACTGCGTCTTCGGCGGCGTGCGGTTGATCTCGTCCGCGAGCACAATGTTCGCGAAGATCGGACCGGGTACGAAGACCATGTGCCGCTCGCCGGTCTTGGGGTCCTCCTGGACGAGGTCCGTCCCCGTGATGTCCGACGGCATGAGGTCCGGCGTGAACTGGATGCGGGAAAACTTGAGGTCCAGTACTTCGGCGATCGTGTGGATGAGCAGCGTCTTGGCCAGCCCGGGCACGCCCACGATCAAGCTGTTGCCGCCGACGAAGAGCGTGAGCAGCGCCTGCTCCACCACCTCGTCCTGACCCACGATTCGCTTATGGATCTCCTCGAAGACTTTGTCCCGAGCGCTACGCAGGCGATCGGCCAGATCGATGTCATCACGCGTTTCCAGCGCAGCAGTCGTCGTTGCCATCTCCATCCTCTTCGTCGGTTCAGGGTTCGTCGCTGACCAGCTCCTCAGTGCGTCATCGAATAAACCAGATAGTTGATGCCGAGCTTGTACGCCTCGTTCGTCAGGTCGACCGGGATGTAGCCCGTGTCGGACCACTCCCAGGCGTCACCGATATCATTATTGTAGTTCACGATCACCATCAGCCGCTTGCTGGGGTCGTTGTCCTCGAAGATGCCGTGGAACTCCGAAGGCAAACCGTAGCTGGTCGGGTCGGTCAGCCGATCGAGCGAGTCGATGTAGAAGAACGAGTTGAAGATCTCGTGGGACTGGTCGAGCCGCACGATGTGGGCGTTCGGCAGGACCTGGAGCATGATCTCCTCGAAATTGAACCAGTCCCGTCCGTTGAAATCGTCCACGATGAGAAATCCACCCTTCTCCAGGTACTTCCTCAAGTTCAAAGCTTCGGCATCGGTAAGGGCCCACTGTCCCGGCTCGGAGATGTAAGCGACGGGGTACTTGAAGATCTCGGGATCGTCGGCGGCGAGCGAGTTGCTCCCGTCGCGATTGGGCGCGATCGAGGTAAGCTCCTCGATGATCGTCATCAGATGGCGCTCGGCAACCGGGCAATCGTGAGCCCAGCCGTCCCAACCCCATCCCCGTCCGCGACGGAAGTACCCTCCGGCGCGGTTGGGCCGCGAATAGTAGAGTCGCAGGAACGTGAACTTGCCGCTGTAGGCGGCGCGCAGCTCGGCACACTCGTACGGGTCCATGAGATCGCGGCGTCCGAAGCGCTGCGCCGCAAGCGGCTGCGCGGCCGGGAACCAATCCAGGGCGAGCAACCCGAAGAGCAGCGCGGCGACCGGGCCCGGCGTTCCCAGCATCACCCCCTTCCTCATCGCGGACCTCTCCCGGCAATTTCGAGCAGCAGTCCCTGCGCTTCCTCGAACGCGGGTGCGATCTCGAGCGCGCGGATCACCCAGCTCCTCGCGTCCTGGACGTGACCGGCACGGAAGTGCGCGAGCGCGACACGGTACAGCGCGCCGGCCCGGTCTACCGGATCGAGGCCCAGCACGGCCATCCGCTCGCGGATTACCCCATCCCAGCGCTCCAGGCTCTCATAGAGCGCGGCCAGCCGGTTGTGCACGTTCGCGTCGAACGGATTCACGTACAACGCGGCGTCGAGCGCCTCGGCGGCGCCCGCGGTATCGCCCAGCGTCTCGAGCACGTCGGCCAACTCGATGTGCGCGTCGTAGTGACGCGCGGCGAGGCGAGTCAGCGTCCGCAGCTCGGCGGCGGCAGCCCTGGGTGCGCCCTTGCGCTGGTGGATCCGCGCGAGCAGGCGGTAGGGGTTCTGCGGGCCCGCATACTCGGGGTACAGCTCTTTGGCGCGCTCGAGGTAGGGCATCGCCTCATCGAAGCGCTCTTCCGCGAAGAGCAGATGCCCCATCGCGAGCTGAGCCGCGAAGTCATCGGCATTGCGCGCGCGGCGAGCGACTTCCTCGCGTGAGGGGGGCTGGGGCGGCGCCGGCGGCCCGGCGCGCTCGCCCCGCGCTCCTCCCTCGCCGAGCGCAGCCATGGCGCGGCCGAAACGCTCGCGCATGTACTGCTCGAAGCGGCGCTCGAACGCGTCGATATCCATGTCGAGCACGCCGCGAAAGACGTCGGCGTTCGGGCCTTCGCGCCGGTACAGCGCCAGCATGTCGAGGATCGCCTGTGCCCCGAAGTCGCGCTCGATCAGCGCGAACACGAGCGACGCCTGCTGATACGAGTAGCCGATCTGCTCCGGGTAAGCCGGCCGCACGAACCCCTCGTTCAGATCGCGCAGGTTGCGCAGGCGGCCGCCGGAGTACGCGGCCAGGAAGTCGGGCGCGATGTCGTCGCCCCACCCCGGATGCGAGCGGCGCTCCTCGTGGACCGCGAGCCCTTCGGTGAACCAGCGCGGCACGCGGTGGTCCGACATGCCCAGGTGGAACGTGTGCGACAGCTCGTGCCAGAGCGTCGAGCCCCAGTGGAACTGCCCCATCTCGCGCGCGGACGGTGAGTCCATCGCGATCACGGGGCCGAAGCTCACACCCAGCGCGCCGAGCCCCACCAGCCCGACGGTGCGCACGGAAAAGTCCGCGTGGTTGGGGAACACCTCGATGCGGATGGGTGTGGCCGGCCGGTACCCGTAGCGGCGGGCCAGCGCGTCGTACGCCTGTTCCGCCAACTCGCCTACGTACGGGCCGAGCAGCGCGGATTCCTTCTCGTGCGCGTAGATGCGGAAACGCGCAGTGGCCGTCTCGGGATAGAGATCGAGATCGTCCAGCAGGTCGAGCGTGTTCTTGGTCCAGACGTCGAAGGGATCCCCGCGGAACGCGGTTTCCAGGCTGCGGCGCCCGGCCGCCATCTCTCCGAGCCGGAGCTGGTTCACGCCCAGGTGCGCCCACGCGCGCCAGGCCGCGGAGTCCAACGCCACACCCTGCTGCGCGAATCGCACCGCGTCGTCGTATTGCCGGCTGCGCGCGCTCAAGTCCGCCAGCGTGACGTACAGCCCTGTGGCCACCGGGTTCAGCGCGCGCGTTCGCCGGCTCACTTCCTCGAACGCGGCCGTGTTGCCCTGCAGGTAGTGAACGCCGGCCAACACGGCCAGCGCATCGAGGGATGTCGAATCGATCTCGAGGGCCCGTTCGGCCTCGCGTCTCGCTTCCTCGTAGTCTTCGCGCTCCAGGGCGAGCCGCGCGAGAAACGCGCGCGCCGGCGTCAGATTGGGATTGATCTCGAGGCTGCGGCGAGCCGGCTCCTCGACCTCCGGGGAGCTCTCGAAGTGCAGCGTCTGCGCCATGCCGAGCAACGCGCGCGGATGGCGCTCATTCTTCGCGAGAATCTCCTCGAACGTGGAGCGTGCTTCGCTGCCGGCGTAGCCCTCGAGCAGAGCCTGACCGAGCTCCACTTGCGCGTCGATGTTCGTCGGATCCGCGGCGATCGCCTCCTGATACGCGCGCACCGCGTCCTTGGCGAGCTGCGGGTTGTAGACCGACAGGTAGCGGACCGCGCTAGCGACAGCAGCGAGGTCGGACGAAGAGAGCCGTCCGGTCGTTACGCCGTTGTTGTAGACGTCGATGAACGAGTCGAACGTGCGGCGAGCCTCGGCGAGGTCGCCGCGGTCGCGGCGCAGCAGCGCGAGGTTCAGACGCGCCGTCAGGTTGTCCGACGCGCGACCGGTGATGGCGCGGTTGAACGCGGCCTCCGCCTCCGTCCGCCGGCCGCGCAGCCGCAGCACCTCGCCGAGCGAGTTCCACAGCTCCGGCGAGTCCGGGTTCGCACGATTGAACCGCTCGGCCGCGGCGATCGCATCGTCGTAGCGTCCGACCTCACGCAACGCCGCGATCAAACCGCGCAGGGGCGCGGCGGAGCTCGGGTTGCGGGCTGCGGCCGCCGCGTACTGGGAGATCGCCTCATCGTATTGGCCGGCCAGGAACGCGACCTGCGCGGCATCGGCGCCGGATCGGGCCTGGATGACGGGCGCGGGCTCCCGCGCCTCGAGCGCGGCAGGCGAGGCGAGTCCTGCCCAGCCGAGCGCGAGCAGCGCCAGCGTCGAGCCGACCGCGGCGCCTCTCATCGCGGTCCCCGCTCCCGGATCTGACGGGTCGTGACCGCCAATTCGAGGAGCATGCGCTCGAGCTGCTGCTCGTAGGCAGCCGTTTCCATGCTCGACCGCCGAGTGCGCAGCTGCGCGATCTCGCGCTCGAGCGAGTCGCGCTTCGTGACGAGCGCGGCGAGGGCCGGGTCGTTGGCGGCGCCCTCGAGCGTGAAGGCGCGCGTGGGACCGTGGTCGAGGAAGATGCGCGCGGCGACTACGCCGTCGCCCTCGGAACTGGGCTCGACGCTGCCCTTCTTGTCGCCGTCGTCATCGATCAACGCGTGCTCGCTGAGCATCTTGTCGTCGCTCTCGTAGGTGCGCACGACCTCGCGGCGCGCGTACTCGAACGCTTCGAGCAACGACAGCCGGCTGTTCTTGTCTGTGTCCGCGTCGTCGGCGGTGAAGGCCTGCGCGAAGTAGCGGCCGAACACGGTCTCGTACCGCTCGCTGGACGAGCGCGTGGCCGTGATAATAATGCGCCGCTCGCCGGATAAAGCCTGGAGCCATTCGCCGCTGGCGCTCGCCGTGTTCACCACGGCGATGGTCTGCGTGCCGAAGCGCGTCAGCCAGATCGCGAGATCGCCGGCCGTGAGGTCCGGCCCCGTCAGGTTGAGGCGAGGCTCGCCCACGTCGCCGCCGTGACCGATCAGCACGATGAAGATCACGGCGTCCGGCTCCGCCCGCGCCGCCATCTCCGTCAGCGCGCGCTCGACCGCTTCGCGCGTCGAGCGACCCTGTGCCTCTGCCGCATACTTGGGCGATCCAGCCAGATACCGGATGTTCGCGGCCGGCACGTTGAATCGCTCTTTCGCCGACGCCACCAGCGAGGTTGCCCACTCGTGGAACGCGTCGTCGTGGCGAGCTTCGCCGCCGAGCCCGACGACCACGAGCATGTGCGTCTGAGCGGTCGCGGCGGGTGCGGTCAGAGCGATCGCGGCTGCGACGACGAGCGCTGCGCGGACGACGAATCGCATCAGGGCAGGCCTCGCCGCTTGCGGTAGGCCCACTCGCCGCCGATCAGCCCCAGGAGCAGCAGGAAGAGTGCCGGCATGTCCCAAAGGTCGCGCTCTTCGCGTACCGTGGCGCCGGCCTCGGTGATGCTCACGTCCTCGGGGAGCCGCGACGCGGTTTCGGCCGTGTAGAAGCCGCCGCCCGTCTGCTCGGCGAGCGAGCGGAGCAGGGGCGCGCGCATGCCGGGGCCGCGGAACTCGGCGCCGATGTCGCCTGCATCCATGTGAGTCGTGCCGCTGCCCAGGCTGTTGCCCGCGCGTGAAGCCGCGACGCGCACCTCGTGCATTCCCTCCTCTTTGGGCACGAACGTCGCCCGGTACTCGCCGTCCCGCTCGACCGTCCAGCCCATCGGGATCGACTCCTGCGCGCCGGACGGCGCCACGACCGTAGCGGTGACCTCCGCGCCGTTCACGCCGAGGAAGGTCGAGTCCGCAACCTGGGCCACGAAGGTGATGGGTGTGCCGGGCTCGACGCGGTCGGGTGTGGCTGTGATGCTCACGGGGTCCGGCACGTCGCTCACGACCCAACGCAGGAGCTGCTGCCACAGCGCCTCGTGGGTCGAGTCCTCGGGCGCCACGTCCGCGTGCATCTGCCACATCCAGGTATCCTGCGGAAGCAGCGCGAGTGCCTTCCCACGTCCGAAGCGGTGGTGCGCGAGCACGACGTACGTGTCGCCGCGGCCGCCGCGACCCTCGAGCAGCAGCGTCGCGCCCGGTTTGACCTCGGTTACCGGGTTGAGGATCGAGAGCTGCGGCAGCGCATCCCAGAGGGTCGCCGGGTCTTTGCCGCCGCGCGCGAGCTGCAAAGCGGGATGGGCTGACCCGGCCGGCGTCGGCACGACTTTCACCTCGTCGAAGAAGTCGTAGTCTTCGCCGCGCGGCGGGCCTTCGATGACCACGGGCAGCGCGTCCGCGAGCGGCGTGCCGGTATAGCCGCCCTCGGCGAACGCGTTGCGCCCGCCCAGGACCAGCAGCCCGCCGCCCCGGCGCGACACGAAGTCCGAGATCATACGGAGCTGATCCGGCGGGAAGGAGCTGGCCTCGATCGAGCCGAGGACGAGGCCCTTGTAGCGGAACAGCTCCTCGCGAGTGCCTGGGAACCCGCTCGCCAGCTCGGTCGAGTCGGAGACGTCCAGGCGGAGGTACTTGTCCTGCGCGGTGCGCAGCAGCACCACGACCTGCAGGTTCTCGTCGCCCTCGATCGCCCGCCGCAGGAACTTCACCTCGAAGCGGGGCTCGCCCTCGTAATAGAGGATTTTTTGCCGCCCGCTCTGCACCTCGACGACGCGGTCCAGGCTGTTGTTCTCGACGATCTTCTCGCCCTCGAGCGGCGGCACGACGAAGCGCAGGCGGCGCGCGCCGCCCGTCTCGGCGGTGAAGTTCAACCGCGTGGTCCCGGCCTCGCCGTCGCGTGGCAGCTGAACCTGCCCGACGCCGACGATGCGGCCCTCGTCCTCGACGCGGATCGGCACCGTCTGGCCTGCCAGCCCCGAGTGGCCGACCGTGACGTCCACGGCCACGGCCGAGCCGGCCATCACCATGGTGGGCACATCGGCGCGCAGGACCTCCACCTCGCGGTCGATGCGCTCCTGCCCCAGGCCCACGACGTGAACTGGCACCTTGCCTGCCTTGAGGCCCAGCAGCGCCGGGTCGAGCGGCGTCGCCGTGTTGTGCCCGCCGTCCGTGACGACGATCAAGCCCGCGAGCGGCAGCGACCCCAGCTCGCCCTTCACGTCCTCGAGCGAGCGCGCCAGATCGGTGCGCCGCCCGTCGAACGCCACCTCGTGCAGCGTGCCGATGCGCTTCGCGCCGTCCGCGAAGCTGAAGAAGCGCACCTTGAACCGCTCGCTCAGCGCGCTCACGATCGGGCTTTCCGGCCCGAACAGCTCAGTCGCGATCTGGCCGCGTGGCCGGTCCGGATCGGCAATGCGCATGCTCTGCGAGTTGTCGACCAGAATGCCGAGGAAGTTCTGCTGCGGTACGACCACAGCCACGACCAGAATGGGCCGCGCCAGACAGAAGAGCAGCACGCCCAGGGCCAGCACGCGCAGCGCGCTCAGAGCCACGCGGTCGCGGAGCCGCAGCTTCGCCGAGGCACGCGCGTAGGGGGCCAGCGCGATGAGCGCGCCGATCGAGACGACCAGCAACAGCGCCCACAGCGGCCACGGCGGCTGGAACGAAACATCCCCCCGCTCGAACACCACCGGGCGGTATTTGAACAGGAACTCGAATACTCGGTCCATGAGTTAACTATGTCCTCACTCTTGCCAACAGCACCAGGCCTGTCAGGAAGAACACGCCGTTCGGCACCCAGGCGGCCACGAGCGGCGGGATCGTTCCGCTTTCGCCCGCGGCGCCCGCGATCCGAAACAGTAACAGATAGATGATCGTCGCGCTCAGTGACACTCCGATTCCGTAAGCTTTTCCGCCTCGCCGCGAGGAGGTGGCCAACGGCGCGCCAAACAGCACGATCACGAACGTGGCCACCGGGATCGCGATCTTCTGGGCGCGCTCGACCAGCAGCTCGGACGGATCGCCGCCGGACCGCAGAATGACGCCGGCCAGCCGCCCCAGCTCCGCGTAACTCATCTCCTCCGGTTGCTTGGGCTCGGCCAACAGCTCTTCCGGCGTCTCCTGGAAGTCGGCGGGCACCATGCGGTCGAAGAAGAAGGCGCGCTCCTGGTCCGGGCCCAGCAGAACGCGTAAGGTTCCGCGCTCGAGCGTCCACCCGGCGACGGAATCGTAACGAGCTTCCTGCGCGATCACGTGCAGGGTAGGTACGTCGGGCTCGTTGCCCTCCCGCTCCATGACGACGCCCGAGAGGCGGCCGTCCTCGACGGAGAGCGAACGAATGGCCAGGACCCGGCCGTCCTCGGACTGATACACGAAATCGCTGCGCCGGTCGATGCGTCCCAGCCGCTCGCCCAGAATTTCGGCACGGGCGCGGTTCGCTGCCGGCACCACGGTGTCCAGCCCCAGCGCGGCCGCCGTGAGCAAGATTCCCAGCGCGAGCAGCGGAACCATCAGCCGATGAAACGAGACGCCGCCCGCCTTCATCGCGACGATCTCCCGATGCACCGTCATCCCGTGAATCGTGAAGACGGTCGCGATCAGCGCGGCGATGGGGAACGACCAGACCATGAACAGCGGAATCTGATACAGATACGACAGCGCGATCTGGCTCAGCCCCAGGCCCCGGTCCAGGTATTGCTCGAGGTTCTCGGTGACGTCGCCGATGATGAAGAGCACCGGCGCTCCGAGCACGAAGAGCACGAAGATTCCCGCGAACTCGCGGATGACCAGTCGGTCGAGGATCCGCATCAGCGTGCCAGCCGTTGCTCCTAGGACGTGGTACGCGGGCCGGGAGGCGCGCGCCGCGCGAACAGCGCGACGGCGCTGCGCAGGCGCCGGTCCAGCGCGTAGCGGAGGTCGCCCCACCCGCCGCCTCGCGGTGTGATACCCTCGCGGCCCATCTTGGCGAGCGCCCAGACCGCGGCCACCAGAAAAACCGCGTTGGCCGCCCACATCGACCAGAACGGCGTGACCGCGCCCGTGTCCGCGAGCTTCTCCCCGCCGATCAGTCCGACCCAATAGATGCTGAATACGACCAGCGACACCGCGATCACCATACCCACACCGCCGCTGGGGAAGCGCACGGCTACCGGCGCACCCAGCAGCACGAACACGATGCACGCGAACGAAATGGCGTACTTCTTGTGGATCTCGACCCGGTACATGTTCGCCTGCCGCCGCAGCGACTGGGCCTGCGCCGAGTGCGCGCGTGATTGCAAAGCGGTCGACTCGGTGAGACGATCCTGGGCCCGGCCGCCTTCTCTCCACACCGGTGATCCGCCGTACCCGCCCGCGCTGGGCGCGCTCACCTCCGGCTCGAAGCCCTCCACGTTCAACGCGATCTGTACCGCCTCCTTCGCCCGCAGCAGACTCTCCTGCTGCACATCGCGTAGCTGCCGGTCGTTCTCGAGCGCGGCGGAGTCGAGCATCGCGATGGACATCTCCCGGTCGCTGCGGAAGCCGCTGCTCTGACGCTCCAGTATGTCACCCACGCCCCGGACACGGATCACCTGCTCCCCGAAATAGAGTCGCTGGAAATCGCGAGGATCCGCGAGGTCACCTTCCTGCATCACTCCGTCGAAGAGGGTGAGGAACAGATCCGTGCCCTCCTGGTTAAAAGCCATGGTCCCGTGATCCGCATAGATGGTGCGCGCGCGATCGGGGTTGCTCACGTCGTAGATGGCTACGTCGGTCAGGTTGTTAGTGGCCTGATCCACGCCCCTCGCCTGCAGGAAATACTTCGTCCGAAAGTCGCCGGTCCGAATCTCGTTCATCACCTGCTCGCGCAGCTCGAAGGTCGGGCTCTTCCGCGCGATGTCCACGAGCAGGTTCTTGAGGCGGTGATTCGTCTCCGGGAGCATGCGGTCGTTGAAGTAGAGCATGCCCGCGGCGACGATCGTTCCCACGCCGACCAGCGGCACGAGCAGGCGCAGCGGATTCACGCCGTTCGCGGCCATCGCCGTGGCCTCGTTGGCGGCCGTCAGCTCGTTATAGGTGTAGAGAACGGCGACGAGCACGGACATCGGCAGCGTGAGCGCGACCACGTGCGGCAACGAGAGGACGAGTACCTCACCGATGATCGACCAGGGCAGCCCCTTGCCCGCCAGATCCTGCAGGCGGCGGGCCACCGTGTTGAGAAAGAGCAGGCTCGTCAGTACGGTGAAGGCAAAGAGGAACGGCCCGATGTGGGCGCGAATCAGGTAGCGGGTCAGGATGGCCATAGTGATCCAACACGGCCCAAGTCCAGCAGGGCCAGATTGATGCCCGGGCGTTGAACGACCCAGTATACGGCGGCCTCCCGGCACTCACAACCCGGTTTCGGCTCGCGGATGGGCCGTTTCCCGCGCGAGTTCTTGCCGGGGTCGTCATCGCCTGCCTGGCCCCCGCTGCGCTGGGTGGGCAGGTGCCCGACACGCTGGCTTCGCGCGCCGACACGGTCCGCTCCGACAGCGCGCGTCAGGAGCTGCTCCCGGGGTTGGTGAGCCAGTATGCGGATCTGGGCATGCAGGTGCGCGGCCGCGCGGAGTTCGGCGGCGCCTGGACCCGGTTCCGGCCCTGCGATCCGGCCTTCCAGTTCTCGTGCAATCCGAGCCTCTTCCCCCAGCTGCGGCCGGACGTGCAGTTCGGCGTCCAGGTTTCCGGCACGATCTCGGATCGCATCCACGTGAACGTGGACTACGATCAGACGCGCGAGTTCAGCGCCGCGAACAACATCAACCTGTACTACCAGGGGCTGGGCCATGAGGTCCTCCAGCGGGTCGAGGTCGGCGATGTCTCGCTCGCTCTGCCCAACTCGCGTTTCCTGACCCAGGGGATTCCCGCCGGCAACTTCGGATTCAAGGCGATGGGTCGCAGCGGACCCCTCGAGTTCCAGGGCGTCTGGGCCCAGCAGCGAGGCGATCTGTCCTCGCGCGAGTTCCTGCTGAGCGGCGTGGGTGCGGCTCGGGGATTCGTGCAGGAGGACACTCTGGTCGTGGATGACGCCGATTACCTGCGAGGTCAGTTCTTCTTCCTTGTGGATCCGCGGGCGATCCGCGGCTACCCTCATATCGATGTGCTGGCCCTCACGGCAGGCGACGCCCCGCCTGACCAGGCGCCGGGGCGCGACCCGATCCAGCTCTACCGCTTCGAGAGCAACCCGCTCACCGCGCAGCAGGTCGAGGGATACATCCAGGTGAACGCGCGAGCCGGCGTGGGCACCGACTCGATCGTCGAGTCGGGATGGTTCCGCTACCTCGAGCCCGGCGTCGACTACTTCGTGCACGCGAGCGGGCTGTGGATTGCGCTGCGCAGTCCGCTGCGCCGCGAAGAGATGCTGGCCGCGGCCTTCATTACGCAGGCGGGCGACACCGTGGGTGACTACAACCCCGAGCGGCTGCACAATGCGGGCCTGCGGCCGCGGCTGCGCCTCCTCAAGGCTTCCGGTCCGAACCACCAGCCCGGACGTCCGACCTGGGACCTCGAGATGCACCAGATCTATCGCGTGTCCGGATCGAACAGCGTGGACGTCGGCAGCGTAGCTCTCACGATCTCGCTGGGTGAGCTGTCCGCGGGTCAGACGTTCAAGCGCGCGCCCGACGGACGCGAGATCACCCTGTTACGGCTGCTCGGGCTGGACGAGGAGGCGCCTCAGGACCTGCTCGACCGATCCCGGGTCTATCAGCCGGCGGCCGACCTCTTTCAGGACCAGCCGCCGGTTTCCGGCACGTTCATCGTCTTCCCGACGCTGCGTCCGTTCCTGGATCCTCCGCCGCTCCCGTCCGCGAAGCTGTCCGCCATCGTCGCGAGCCAGATTCTCGGCCCCGATGCGAACCGCCGCATCTACGAGACGGTGGACCCGTTCGAGCGCGAGAACGCCGGGCGTTTTCGCCTGACCATGCCGTTCCGCGTGCAGAGCGAAGGAGTGATCTCGACGTTCTCGCTCGGCGCCCTCGGCCTGCGCGACGGCAGCGAGCGCATCCGCGTGGGTGACCGCGTCCTTGAGCGCGACCGCGACTACACCGTCGACTACGACCTGGGACAGGTGACGCTGGCCGATCCGCAGGGGTTGTTCGCGCTGGATCCCGACGCCCAGGTTCACGCCACGTGGGAGCAGAAGCCGATCTTCCAGATCGCGCCGACCTCGGTCTTCGGGCTGAACGCGCGCTACGACCTCGGCACGACCGGCGAGCTGAACTTCATCACCCTCTACCAGGCGGAGAAAACGATCATGCGGCGGCCGCAGCTCGGAGTCGAGCCGGCGTCGATCTTCCTGAGTGGCATGAGCGGCAGCCTCTCGTTTGCCGCGCCGTGGCTGGACCGTGCGGTCGCCGCGATTCCCGGGCTCAACGTAGCGGCTCCATCCTCGCTGCGGATTCAGGGTGAGGCGGCGCTGTCGGCACCCAACCCGAACACGCGGGGGGCGGCGTTTCTCGACGACTTCGAGGCCGCGAACGAGATCCCCATTCCGGCTCACCGGCTGAGCTGGCGCCGCGGCAGCTCCCCCGCGTTCACGGATGGCGATCAAGGTCTCCTGCCGCCCGCGCGCGACGAGAGCGACGCTGCGGCCCTGACCTGGCAGCACGACTGGGTGATCGAGCGCCCGGGCGGCGACAGCCTGGGCGTGTTCCCCGGCCTCGCGCCCCGTGAGATCGACCGGCAAATCGCGTTCGCGGGCGCCGAGCTGCGCGAGCCGGTGCTGCTCATCTCGTTCGGCGCCGGCACGGCCGGCACGTTCGACCGGCGGCGCTGGCGCTCGATGACGAGCGTGCTCGCGACCACCGGACGGGATCTCATCCGCAGCGAGTACATCGAGTTCTACGCCGCGGGCGGCGAGTCGCTCGCCCTCGTGCTGGACCTCGGATCCGTCAGCGAGGACGCCTTCTTCGTCGCTGACGCGGGCGACACGGGTGGCAACCGACCGGACACGGGTGACCCGTGGGGCCTGGGAACCCTCGACCAGGAGGCGAACCCGCTGCGCGGCGAGATCTGGAGCGACCAGCTGGACGCGCGCGGTGCCTGGCCCGAGAGCTGCCGCGCCGATCGCGGCCGTGTGTACCGCCCCGGCGATGCCCGGGCGAACTGCACGCGCGGCAACGGCGTGTTCGATACCGAGGATCTGGACGGCAACGGCAACCTGGACACCCAGGAGCGGACGATGCGCTACGTCATCCGGCTGGACGGCACGTCGCCCTACCTGGTCCGCGACACCGTCGAGACCGGCAGCGGCTTCCGGCTCTACCGGATTCCGCTGCGCGATCCGGGCGCGACCAACGTGGCGGGTCTCTTCACCGACGCGGACTGGCGCGCGGTGCGCCACTTGCGCGTCACGCTGACAGGAACGCGGTCCACCACGCTGTTGCTGGCGCGCGTGCGGATCGTGGGCTCCCGTTGGGCGAAGCGTGCGCTGGACGGCGTGGCCCGCGGCCTGGGCGGCGACACCGTAGGGCTGCCCGCCGACGTCGAGGTCGGACCGGTCAGCCAGATCACCGATGGCGCGGCCTACGTATCGCCGCCCGGTGTGCGCAATGAGCTCCAGGACCCTACGGCTGCCTTCGCGACGAGCGGCACGGAGTTCAACGAGAAGGCGCTGCGCCTGCGCTTCGACGGGCTCGCGCCCGCCAACCGCGCGGAAGTCTATAACCGGTTTCCGCAGAACCCCTGGAACCTGCTCACGTATCGCTACCTGCGGCTGTGGGTGGTCGCGCGCGAGGGCGACTGGGGGCCCGATCGGCCGACCTGGTTCCTGTTCAAGATCGGGACGGACCCGGAGAACTTCTACCTCTATCGCGCGCGTCTCACACCGACCCCGAACCCCGCGGCCGTCACGGCGGCCGACTGGCTGCCGGAGCACATCATCGACTTCGAGCAGTGGCTCGATCTGCGCAACCAGGCGGAGGAGCGGCTGCTCACCGATCCACCGGGCGTGAACGACCCGCCCATCGTGTTGTGGAGCCAGGACTCGACGTACGCGGTCGTGCTCCGGGACCGGGCGCGCGCGCCGAACCTGGCGGCCGTGCGCGAGCTGGCCATCGGGGTCTTGAACGCCGGCGAGCAGCCGATCCGCGGCGAGGTCTGGGTGAACGAGCTGCGCCTCGGCGGCGCGGTCGAGGACGTGGGCTTCGCCGGCCACCTCAGCGTCGATCTCCAGGCCGCGGATTTCCTGTCCGCCTCCGTGGCGCTGACCGGACGCGGCCCGCTCTTCCGCCAGCTCGAGGGCGATGCTCCGTATCAGGCGGACCGTGCGCTCAATATCAACACCACGGCGCAGCTCGGGCGGTTCCTGCCGACCGAGTGGGGGATCGACCTCCCGCTCACCGTCACGCACTCGAGCTTCGGCCAGCTCCCCATGTTCCTGAACCAGAGCGACGTGCGCGGCGATCGGCTTGAAGGTCTGCGCGCCACGCGGTCGCAGCGCACGCGCGTGGGGGTGGCGTTCCGCAAGCGCACGCCCAGCGCGAACCCGTGGCTGGGTCTCGTGCTGGACGGCCTGGACGTGCGCGCCGGGTACTCGACCTCGAGCACCAGCGCCATCGCCTCGACCAGCGAAGCCAGCGGCCTGGACGCGCAGGTCAGCTATCTGCGACAGCTCGCGCCGCGCACCATCGGCCTGATCCCGGGCTTCCTCGACGGCGTTCTGCGCGCGATCCTGCCTGGCTTCCTCGAGCCGTCGCTCGAGAACCTGAGGCTGCGCTGGAACCCGGAGTCGATCTCGTTCGGCACCGGGTACTCACAGCAGGAGGGGAGGGCGTTCCGCTACGAGCGGATCGTTCGCGCCGAAGGGGACACCGCCGTCGTGCCGGTGCTCTCGCCGCGCGAAGGGTTGGACTCCAACGCCCGCATCGCGTTCCGTCCGTTCCAGAGCCTGACCGCCGGCCTCGCCCTGACGTCGGATCGCGAGCTGCTCAGCCCCGATCAGTCGATCAGCGATCCCCGCGTGCAGCCGCTGCTCGCTCGCGAACGCAGGCGGCTCGCCGGCCTCGATCTGGGGTGGGAGACCACGCGAGGAGTGCGCGGCGAGGTAGGCTACCGGCCGCAGCTCGCCACCTGGCTACGCTCGGGCGTCGATCTCAGCACCTCGTACACATCAGACCGGAACCCCACGTATGTGCAGCATGCCGCGGTCGGGGGCGACGCCACCGCGCTGCAGCGCAACGCCAGAGGTCAGCGCGACATGCGGGCGAGCGTCGCGCTCGATCCGACTGCGTTCGTCGAGTCCGCATGGGGTCCGCCGGGGCTCGATGACAGCAGCCTGGAATCCGTCGTGCACACGGTCGCATCCGCGCTGCGCCCCATCGACGTGACCTGGACCCGCGGCCTGAACGCGTACTTCAACCGCAGCGTCGTGGACCCGGACCTTGGCTTCCAGCTCGGGTTAGGCGGTATTCAGGATTTCCGTTTTCTAGATAATGACACGGCCGCCGCGGCCGGCGATCGCGATACCTGGAGCGCGCGCAGCAGCGTCGAGCTTCCCCTTAACTTGTCGGTCTCGGTGGATTATTCCTGGAGCACCTACACCGCCTACGACGTACGCAGTCATCGCTCGGGCACGAGTCGCGGCTGGCCGAACCTCGGGGTACGCTTGACGGAGCTGCCCGTGCCTGAGGGTCTGCGCGGCGTTCTGACGCGCGCGAGCGCCGGCTCCGGATACCGCCGCACGGAGCAGGTGTCGAGCTTCGGCGTGGGTGGGTTGCAGATGCGGCGCACGACGGACAGCCAGGTCCCCATCGATGTGAGCGTCACGCTGGTGGGTGCGCTGAGCATGTCCTACCGCGGCCTGTTCGCGTCGGGCAAGAGCGCCGACCCCACGGGCGACACGCGCCGCGACGAGACCTCCCACAACCTCTCGCTGCTCTCCTCGCTCACGGCGCCGCGGCCTCTCCGCAACGCGTTTCCGGCGCCGCTGCAGGCCTCGGTCCGCTACAGCTTCACGGCCCAGCGCAACTGCCGCAGGAGCTCGGTCGCGCAAAGCTGCATCGCGTTCATCGACCAGATCAACCGCGCGCTCAACCTCTCACTCGATACGACGCTTTCCGACATGAACGTCGGTGTGCAGCTCAGCTACACGAGCCGCCAGTCGTTCGTCGGCCAGCGCGGCGGGAACAGTCAGTTCCAGCTGGGGATTTTCGGGCAGTTTTTGTTCACGTCGGGGACCGTGCGGTAGCGGGTTCGCGGGTTAGCGCCGCTTGATCGTTCGAACGAATGCGGTCTGAAGAGCGCCGACGTGCTCTCCGAGCGCATAGATAGGGTCGATCGCAACCGATGGAACGCCGTAGCGAGGGCAGCGCCGAAGGACTGTAAGTAGGTATTGGGTCTCTTCCAGGGAGCCGCTAGAGTAATTGAAGAATCGCTTCGTCTCCGCCTTCGATCCCCGACTCCATCCCTCCACGATATTGAGGGTCACGGACAGCGCCGAACGGCTCAACTGATCTGCAATCGCCCAGCGACGTGACGCCGTGAGCCGCTCGACCAGCTCGAGCACCGCAACGGTGTATGCATCAGCTTTCTTGAAGACAACGAGCTTCTCATGTGGTTTCATGATCACCGATGATGTGACCGTACCACGCCCGTCGCCGTGTCCGCTTGGGAACTAACCCGCAAACCCGCAAACCCGCGAACCCGCGAACCCGCTACCGCACGGTCCCCGACG
>JACQVC010000249.1 GCA_016209995.1 Gemmatimonadota bacterium | reverse complement strand
TCTGACCGAGGTCATGAGAGGCTCCAACCCAATTACGATGCACTCGTCAGAACCTCGAGATCCCTCCAGCAGGCGGGCGACTTGGATCCCACACTGACCGTTCTCCTCTACGCTTCCCTGGCGGCGTTAACGGCCGCGCTGGGCATCCTGCCGCTGACCTCCGGACCGCCGCCCATGCGCTTGATTGGCTGGGCCAACGCGCTGGCGTCCGGACTCATGCTCGGCGTGGCGTACGCGCTCATGTCCACGGAGCTGAACCGCGCGGCCCTACCGGCGGCGGCCGCCGCACTCGTGGGCATGGCGTTCGTGTACCTCACGCACGTGGCCACCGGCACCTCGGAAATGGACCTGAACCGGTTGGACAATACGCGGCCGGAATACGGTTATCAGGTCATTCTCGTCAACACGCTGCACGCTGCGCACGAGGGGATCGCGATCGGCGTGGCCATGACCGTGAGCCTGCCCTTCGGCATCCTGATGGCGCTGGCGCTGGCGGCGCACAACGTCCCGGAGGCGACGATTCTGGGGGCCATCGTGACGAGTCGGGGTCTGCGGCTGCGCGATGCCGCCGTCCTGAGCGTGGCGACGAACGTGAATCAGCCCTTGCTGGCCGTGGTCACCTTCGCGGTGGTGGGCGCGGTCCCGGCACTGCTCCCATGGGCCCTGTGGTTCGCCGTGGGCGCGCTCCTCTATCTGGTCATGGTCGAGCTTCTTCCGGAGTCGTATCGGGAAGCGGGTCACACCAGTATAGCCGTCGTCACGGTGGTGGCCCTGGGTATCGTCGTGCTGTTGCGCGCGGTCGCGAGCTAAGGGGCGGCCTCAAATGGTTCGGGACACCCGACCGACTCGATGGCCATGAACGCCACGCTGCTCGTCTTCGTCTACGCGCTGATCACGGCGCTGGCCACCGGGCTGGGCGCGCTTCCCTTCGCGTTCATGCGCACGCTCTCCCCCCCACTCGCCGCGTACGCCAACGCTGTCGCCTCCGGCCTCATGATGGGAGCGAGCCTCGGGCTTGTCGTCGAGGGCACCCGATACGGAGGCGTGCAGACGGTGGCGGGCGGGCTGCTGGGTGTGCTGTTCATCCTCACCACGCAGCGCTGGCTCGAGAGTCACAAAGAGCTCGAGTTCGGCGGAATGAGCGGCGTCGACGCGCGCCAGATGATCCTCATGGTCGTGGTCATGACGGTACACTCGTTCTCGGAAGGAGTGGCGTTGGGCGTGGCGTTCGGCGGCGGCATGGCGCTGGCTACCGCGATCTCCATCGCGATCGCCGTGCACAACGTACCGGAAGGTCTCGCCATCAGCGCGGTGATGCGCCCGCGGGGCGTGAGCGTCGTGCGCTGCGCGGGCTGGAGCGTCTTCTCGTCGCTGCCCCAACCGCTGATGGCGGTACCCGCGTTCCTGTTCGTCGAGGCGGTGGCCCCCGCCCTTCCCTACGGCCTGGGCTTCGCGGCCGGGGCCATGGTGTTCATGGTGCTCGTCGAGCTGCTACCGGAAGCGTACGTTCAGGGGCGCAAGCACTCCGTGGCCATGGTCACCGGCCTCTCGCTCGTCGCCATGGTCCTCTTCCAGCACTACCTCTGACCCGCACCGGTCACGCGTGACCTGCACGGGTCACGTGCACGGCCATCCCGCACCCTAGCCCGCCGCGCCGCCGGCTTTGTCATCTCCCAGGTCGAGCGCCCTAAACAAGGCCGCCGCGGCCGCGCCGGCCAGCAGGTTCGCGACCGCGTAGATCCAGAGACTGCCGCCTGACACCAGCCCCAGCATGGCGATTCCGACCGCGACCGCGGGGTTGAACGCACCGCCGGAGATACCGCCCACCGCGTACGCGCCCGCCAGCACCGTGAAGCCGATGGCGAGGCCGTAGAAGGAATTGCCGGCAGTGCCACGAGCCGTGGCCACGCTCAGCACTACGAGGACGAGCGCGAAGGTGAAGAGGAATTCCGCCAGCAGCGCCCGCGGCACATCGACGAACAGCGGCATGCTCGCCGCGCCGTTCTTCAAGTAGCGAACCACGAGGGCCGCCAGGATGCCACCGCCGAATTGCGCCGCCCAGTAGCCCCACAACTCCGTCCGCGTCGCCTTCCCTCGCAGCATCACGCCCAGCGTGACGGCCGGGTTGTAGTGCGCACCCGAGATGTGACCGCCCGCGTAGACCATGACCATGAGGACGGCGCCGATCGCGAGCGGCGCGAGGTTGCCGGCGCCGGGCTCGAGAACGACCTGCCCGACCGTGAACACCAGGAAGAACGTTCCGATCGCCTCCACGATGACTTTTCGCCCCATGATCCGCCTCGTCGTTCGGGTAGAGAGCCGTTCCCGCTCGGACCGCCCCAGGCTCCGGGCACCTCGCTACGTACGGTCCGAATACCGCCAACCGTCACATCGCGAGGATCGCCGAGAAGGTCACCACGGCGTTCCAGAGGTTGTCGAGCCGCAGGTTCTCGTTCTCGCTGTGCTGGTTGTTGTCGAAGTTCACGACCGGCACGCTGATGGCGGGAAACCCAAGCGCTTCGATGAAGGGATAGATCGGGACGGTCCCGCCGCTGGTGCGGATGCGGACGGGCGGCTGGCCCCACGCGCGCTCGAGCGCCTGGATGAGCTGGCGTGACTCGCGCAGCGTCATCTCGCTGCGGTAGGCGCGGGTCCCACCGCTGCGCCGGACGCTCACGATCCTCGGGTAGCGGGCACGCGTCGCATCGTCGGGCTCGCCCTCGATGACATGAAAGCCCTGCCCGCGAATGTGCGCGATCACGCGCTCGGCCATACGGTCGGGATCCGTTTCCTGGACCAGCCGGATGTCGATGGCCGCCGTGGCCGTGCTCGGGATGATCGTGCGGGCGCCGGCGCCTACGTAGGCGCTGCTCAGCCCGCGAATGTTGAGCGATGGGTATTGCAGCGCTTCTTGGAGGCTCGCACCGACCTTGTCCGTCCTGGCGATGCCGAAGAAGCGCATCAGCTCCTGCGGGTCGTCCGGGACATCCTCGAGGATCCGTTTCTCCTCGGGGGTGAGCGGCGGCACGTCGTCGTAGAAGCCCGCGACGACGGCGCGCCCGCTCTCGTCCTTCATCGAGGCCAGCAGCCGCGCCAGATCCATGGCCGGGTTGGGCGCCCAGTTCCCGTAGTGCCCGCTGTGCAGGTCCGACTTGGCGCCGTGTACCGTGAGGTCCAGACTCACAATGCCGCGCGCGCCGAACGTCAGCGTGGGACGCCCGCTCGCGTGGATCGGCCCATCGAGGATGAGCATCACGTCCGCGCTGTACTTCTCGCGATAGCGGTCCATCGAGCCGACGAGGCCTCGCGATCCGGCCTCTTCCTCGCCGTCCAGGATGACCTTGAGGTTCGAGGTCGGCTGCCGGCCCAGCGAGCGCAGCGCGTCCACCGCGGCCAGCAGGGCCACGATCGGCGACTTGTCGTCCGACGCGGAGCGCGCGTAAACGCGTGCCTGCGTCGGCAAGCGGTCGAGCGTGAGGAAATTCGTGATCTCCCGCGCCCCGTCCTCCAGGCGCCCATCCCGCAGGATCGGGCGAAACGGGTCGTCCTGCCTCCAGCCTGAGGGGTTGACTGGCTGACCGTCATAGTGCGCGTACAGCAGCAGCGTCCTTTGCGCACCCGGCACCCGCATCTCGCCGAACACCAGCGGGTTCACGCTGGTCTCAAGGATCTCAGCCGCGAAGCCCCGCCGCGCCAGCATCTCGCGCAGCCGCTCCGCGTTGCGCCGGATGTTGGCCCGGTCCGCGGCGATGTTGGGGATCTCGAGCAGCGAGACCAGCTCGCCGAGGATCTGCTGCTGGTGCGCGCTCACGTAGTCCTGCACCTCGGTCCGCAGCTGTGCCTGAGCCGCGCCGGCGACCAGAGCCTGCACGACGAGAAATACGGTCAGCGTCCGCATGACACTCCCTCTCGAACGGATGGTCATCTCCATGCCGGAGCCACGTTCTTGTAGACCTTGCCACCCTTCATCACGAAGACCACGCGGCGCAGAGCGGTGATGTCCTCGAGCGGATTGCCAGCGACGGCCACGAGGTCGGCCTCCAGGTTCGGGGCGATCGCTCCGATGCGGTCCGCCAGGTTGAGCGACTGCGCGGCCAGCGAGGTCGCGGACACGATCGCATCCAGCGGGCGCTGACCGCCCTCACGCACGCGGTAGATCAGCTCCTCCTGGTTGCGTGCGTTCGCTCCGGCCACCGCGTCCGTACCGAACACGATCTTGACGCGTCCGTTCGCGAGCGCGCGCTTGAACGAAGCCAGCGCCACGGGAATGATCCGCTCCATCTCGGCGAAGCCCGCGGGCGTGTAGTTGCCCTCGCCCATGAACCGCTCGCGGTTGTCCAGGTAGTTCCTGTAGAGCAGACCGATGTGGGGGTCGAGGTAGGTCCCGCGCTCCGCCATCAGACGGAGCAGATCGTCGGACAACCGGCTGCCGTGCTCGACCGCCGTGCAGCCCGCGACCGTGGCCGCACGCGCGCTCCCCTCGTCCTGCGCGTGGACCAAGGTGCGCAACCCTACCGCACGGGCCTCGCCGCACGCGGCCTGCACCTGCTCATCCGTCAGCGATTGGCCGCCGCCGTCGCGGATACTCTTGGACGCAAAGATCTTCACGACGTCGGCGCCATCCGCCTTCGCCCTGCGGACGAACTCGCGCAACTCCGCTGGAGTGCCGCCCGGCTCCCGGATCGCGCGCAGCGACGTGAGGACCCGCGGCCCGGGAATCAGGCCCCGCTCGATCCAGTCGCGCAGATCGCGGTCGCTCTCGGCGCCTACGCTCTGCACCGTCGTGAAGCCGGCCAGCAGGGTCGCGTATGCGTTCGCGGCGGCGTAGAGCATCGCCTGCTGCGGCGTCTCGTTCGGATCCCAGTGGTTGCGCCCGTCCGCATCGAAATGGTTGCCGATGTGGACGTGCGTATCGATCAACCCCGGCATCACGGTGAGGCGGCTCAAGTCGTACGTCGGCGCGCCAACCGCGCCCGACTCGATCCGCATGATCCTCGAGCCCTCGACGACGATCGTCGCGTTGCGCGTGACGCCGCCTCGCCCGTCCAGCAGCGTGCCGGCCCGGATCGTGATGGGTGCCGACTGGCCGAACGCCAACGTGGGGACCAGCAGGAGCGGAAGCAGCCCGAGCCGCGTGGAAGTCATAGAAGCTCCTCGGTGCCGTGGGATGGACTCTGCTGCGGTACGAACAGCGGTCTCACGCGGACCGGGGTCCCCACGCAACGAAACGT
>JACQVC010000256.1 GCA_016209995.1 Gemmatimonadota bacterium | reverse complement strand
TGCAAGGAACGGGCCTAACATTTTGCCCATGCGACTCCTGAGGCCTCTCGCGACCCCCGCCCGCGTGGGGGCGCCTGGGGGTTTTCACCCAATCCGGGTCGTGTCCCTTTCCGCGGTTTCGGGGGATTACCCCCGTGACCACAAGGCGTCAGGCGAGAAACCCAACGCGTCCTCTTGGGCTGCGATCGCGGTATCGAGAAGCGCGAGCGCACCTACCACGCCCCGGGCTCCCTGGCTCTCGGACCCTCGGCGGGGAACGCGCTCGGGAGGTGGGGCATTTCGCCCACTCCACCAGGTACCACGATCGCGCGGGGGGCGCGAATTGCCCCACTCGAAGCCTGCCCCGACGTACTAAATGATGACTGGATAACGTTTTACGAAAATCTAAGATCGTCGGTCCGAAACTTGCGACACGGGGATGTCAAGCGCAACGTCTCTCAGCGAGCGTTGGGGAGATCGTGGCATGGAACGCGAAGATCGGCCCGAGGAGGTGACGCAGAACAGCAGTGTTGCGGCGCCGCGGGGAGGTATCGGTCGCGGTCTGAGCCGCCGGCTGCTCGTGTGGTTTCTGCTGCTTTCGCTGATTCCGCTCTTCGGCTCGAACATGCTGGGCTATCTGCGCAGCCAGGCACTGATCCAGGACCTGGTGCACCGGTACCTCGATGCCCTTACCCAAATGACCGCTGTACACGTGCGGAATCAGGTCGAGCGACATGCCCACTACCTGGATGCGATCGCGGCGGGGAATGAGTTTCTTGCCGCGGGCATCCGAGTCGGGCGCGGGCCTGGGGAGTCGGTCGTGCCGGGGTCCGGTCGCGGGGACGAAGGACAAAGCACTCCGGCCGCACGGATGGAGGCCGTGGCGAACCGCGCCAGCCTCGAGGCTTACCTCGGGCGCAAGCAAACCGAGCTCGGCGTATTCGAGGCCCTCTATCTCCTTGCGCCGCATGGGGAGGTTGTGGCCTGGAGTGGAACGCCTCCGGGACTTCTGGATGAGGAAGTGCGGCCCCTGGATGCAGCGCCGTTCGTCGTGACGGCGTCCCTCTCGGAAGACGACGGCGGGCCGCTCTTGCGCCTACTCGTGCCCGTGGTGCGGCTGGACGGCACGGTGGCTGGGTATCTGGGCGGCTCTGTCAGCCTTGACGGTTCGCGGCAGTTCTTCCAGATCGCGGAGCGCACTGCGGGCAGCGTCGAGACGTTCATCGTGGACGCTCAGGGACGGCCGCTGTTCGTGTCGCACCCCCAAGGCGTTGTGGATTACGGGCGGCCGCTGCCGACGCCGCTCGTCGCCCGGGCCGTGTCCTCGGCTCATTACCGTGACGGTCTCGGAGTCGAGGTCATCGGGACGAGCGCCGCAGTCCCCGGTCAGTCGTGGCGCGTGATCACAGAAGTTCCCATGAACGAGGCCCTGGGCGGACTCTACGATCTCCGCCGTACGGCCATGTTTTTGGCCCTACTTTTCGTGTTCCTGGTGGCGGGCGCGGCCTGGTTCGTGGCTGACGGCATCGTCGCCCCGGTACGCCGACTGGTGGACGCGGCCCGGCAAGTGGCCCGAGGCCATCTGAACGTGAGCGTCCAGGTGAATGAGCAGGATGAGATCGGCGAGTTGGGCCACACCTTCAACGAGATGACGGCCGAACTGGCGCGCACGTCGGCCCGGGTTCGTGAGCTTCACCAGCGCGAGATCGAGCGAGCGCAGCAGCTCGCCACGGTGGGCGAGCTGGCCAGCGGCGTCGCCCACGAGATCAAGAATCCCGTCGTGGGGATCTCCAGCGGCCTCGATATGGTGAAGCGCCGACTGGGCGAAGATCGCGAGCTGGCGCCCATTATCGAGGAGATGACGCGGCAGCTCTCGCGGATCGGCGCGGCCGTTCACGATCTGCTCGCCTTCGCGCGTCCCGCCATGCCCACGCTCGCGCCTGGTGATGCGAATCATATCCTCCAGCGTGCGGTTCGGCTCGTGCAGCCGGCCGCCGAGCGCGCCGGCGTCCTGGTCGACATCCGGCTGGACCCGTCTGCTCCGCAGCTCCTGGTGGACGAGGATCTGCTCTGCCAGGCTCTGGTGAACCTCCTCATGAACGCGGTGCAGGCCACCGCGCGGGACGGACACATTACGGCCAGCACGTGTGAGCAGGACGAGAACATCGAGTTTCGCGTCGCGGATACCGGCCGCGGGATCCCGTCCGCCGAGTTGCCGCATATCTTCAAACCCTTCTTCACTACTCGTCACACGGGAACCGGCCTCGGCCTTTCCATCACTCGCGAGATCGTGGAGAGACACGGAGGTCGGCTGGACGTCGAGAGCGAGGTGGGGAAGGGAAGCGCGTTCACCGTGCTCCTGCCCGTGGGCCGCAAACCCGTGAGCCTGGCGGAAGTCGGCGCGTCTAAGGTGGCACCATGAGCAAGGGACGAGTTCTGGTCTGTGACGACGAGATGCTGATCCGGCTCTGGCTGGAGGAGCATCTGCGCGAGGAGGGCTACGCCGCCGAGGGCGTGGCGGATGGAACCACGCTCCTGAGCGCCCTCGAGCGTGAGCCGGCGGACCTGATCTTGCTGGACCTCCGCCTCCCGGACGCGTCAGGGCTCGACTTGCTGCCCCGGATCAGGGCGTTGGACCCCACGCTGCCGGTGATCATGATCACGGCGTACGGCGAGGTGGAGACGGCAGTGGCTGCCGTGCGGGCGGGCGCTCACCATTTTCTGGAGAAACCGATCCAGCTCCCCGAGCTCCTGCTGTTGATCGAGCAGGCGCTCGAGACGCGTCTGCTGCGCCGGGAGCTCGACCAGGACCGCGAAGGATATCGCTGGCAGTTCTCCGACGTGGTGCTGGTGGGCCGTTCCTACGCCATGCGCAAAGTCGCCGAGCTGATCACGCGGCTCGGCATCAAGGGGAGTCCCGCGAACGTACTGATCCGCGGAGAGAGCGGGACCGGCAAAGACGTGGTGGCGCGGGCCATTCACGCTCGCGGACCCCGGCAGGCGTTTCCCTTCATCCACGTGAACTGCACGGCACTGCCGGAGAACCTCGTGGAAAGCGAGTTGTTCGGCCATGAGGCGGGCGCCTTCACGGACGCCCGCGGGCAGAAGCGGGGGCTGTTCGAGCTGGCCGATCGGGGGACGATCTTCCTGGATGAGATCGGCGACATGCCGAAAAGCGTCCAGGCGAAGCTGCTGCATTTCCTGGAAAACCACGCACTGCGGCGAGTGGGCGGTATACGCGACTTGTCCCTCGACGTGCACGTGATCACCGCGACGAATCGGGACATCGAGAAGGCGGTCGCGTCTGGCGACTTCCGCGAAGACCTGTTCTACCGGCTGAACGTGGTGCTCGTACACCTCCCTCCGCTACGCGAGCGCCCGGAGGACATCGCCCCACTGGCGCTTCACTTCGTGGACCTCCTCTGTCACGAGCTGCGTCTACCGCAGCGGCACCTCTCGGCCGACGCGCTCCGCGCCCTCGAGCATTACGACTGGCCCGGCAATGCCCGCGAGCTTCGCAACATCCTCGAGCGCATCGTCCTGCTGGAAGATGCGGAGATCATTGACGTGTCGCACTTGCCGCCGCGGTTGCGCAGCGTCCCGGAACACGGCGAACGGACCTTTGTGCTCCCGCCGGCAGGCGTCAGCCTGGACGACCTGGAGCGCGAGCTGATCTGCCAGGCTCTCGAGCGCACCGCCGGAAACAAAACCGGCGCCGCAAGGCTCCTGGGACTGTCTCGCGATACGCTGCGCTACCGTCTCGAGAAATACGGGATCGACGGCGCTACGGCGCGACCGTAGGGAGCCTGTTCGGTTAGGGGAGTGCGGCCGCCCCACTTACTCGGGCAGGCCTCCCGGGGCGGATGGCTGCCTGTACCTCCCACGGCGTCCACGCTGAGCGTCTCGTGCGGCTGGACATGGTGCCGCCAAGTTCTGAAGCGTTACCGCTACGAACGTGAATCAGAAGCGGTAGCTGAAGCTCGCATGGCCCACATGCGCTGTGTAGCTCGGCGCCAGGTATCTCCCCATCTCAAACAGCCGGTTGCCCCACTGGTGCGACCGGGACGTGTCACGCAGCAGGAACTCACTGCCCACGGGCTCGAACGACTGCGCCTCGACGTCCTGCTGCCAGTCGCGAATCCGATAGTAGTCGTACGTGTAGCCCACGAGCATTTCCACGTTGCCTCCCAGCGGGAACTCGAGGCGGGTATTGGCTACGTGGGAATCGTGCCGCACGGCCGGCGGCGTCTGGAACGCGAACTGGTGGTTCGCCGGAAACGCCACGCCGTTCCAGTTCGTTACCCCGAACCCGCGGTACTCGATGTCGATCCGACTCAGCGAGAGCGTGTAGTCTGCCGAGAGCGAGACGCGGCCGGGAACGATCTCGAACGTGCCACCCACGCCGGCGTTCCGTGTCCGATCTTCGCTGTCCGCCGTCCACTGGCTCGTCGCGCGCGTCCATGGCCCCAGCTCCGCGGTCGCTACGGCGCTCGGATTCTGCTTGTTGTTCTCGTTGAACTCCAGCCCGCGTTGCTCCGCGTCACCCGCTTCCCAGCCGACGAACGCGTTCAAGCTGAAGCGCTCGGCGGGCGCGTAGAAAACGTCCACGCTCACCCGACGCCGCTCGGAACGCAGCAGACCGAGCTGGTCGCCCGGCGTAGCCGCTTCGCGATCTGGAAGCGTGGTCGCCAGCAATGGCTGGCTCGGACGGACATCGGAAGCGAAGTCGTCACGCCGGAATCTGGCCGTCGTCGAGATAGAGAACGCAGCGCCGGGCGTCAGGCTGGCGGTCAGATCCACCTGATCGCGCCGCCGATCGGACACGTCGTAGCGGCGCATATCAGCGTGATTGCTGAAGGTGAACTGTGGATTGTCGTTGTCGGTCCCCACGTCCGCCGGCGCGTACCAGTAGCTCTGGCTGGTCACGTGCCAGTCATACGTTCCGCCGTCGCGATCGCCGTAAAGGTATTTGGCGCGAAGCGAGAGCCACTCCGTCGCTCGGGCCCGCCAGCTCGCGCGCACGAGGTTCTCCGAAGTGTCGGCATCGCGGTATTCCCGGCCAATATCCTCGCGCTCGAATCCCAGCCCGATGCTGCCGTTCCACAACCCGACTCGCCAGGTTGCCTCGATCCCGGCGTTCTGCCGATCCCATGCGTAGGGCACGCTGATCCGCTTGTTCTTGAAGCTCACCGTGCCGTTCAGGTTGCTCGCGTCTTGCGTGGCGTACTGCCACTGGCTGGCCGGGGTCTCGTTGTCGAGATCGAAGCGGCGGAAGAAGGCGCGCAGGT
>JACQVC010000234.1 GCA_016209995.1 Gemmatimonadota bacterium | reverse complement strand
ACGTAGCGCTGGCGGTAGCGACCTTCCACGTCGACGATGCCGCTGTGAATCACGCGCTCTCCCGTTTCCGGGTCGAGTTCCTCCTTGCCGAGCGGCAGCGGACGGAGTGACTTGGCGAGCAGCTCGTAGTGCTCGACCCGCAGCGTGATCTCACCGGCTCGGGTCCGGAAGAGGGTCCCGCGCACACCCAGCCAATCGCCGAGGTCCAGCAGGTCGAGAGCGGAGAAGCGGTCCTGGCTCAGCGCATCGAGGCGGAAGTAGAGCTGAATCTTGCCACTCGCATCGACCAGGTCGGCAAAGGCAGTTTTCCCGTGGGATCTGTAGCTGACCACGCGGCCTGCGACAGCCGCGCGCCCCGCCTGTCCGTCCGCGTTCAGCGCGTTCGCCGCCTCCGCCTGTTGAAACTCGGCTCGCGCCCGCTCTACGGCGTGGGTGCGCTCGAATCGATACGCGTAAGGCGGGATGCCTTTCTCGACCAGCGCGGCCAGCTTGGCCCGGCGGGCCTGCAGGACTCGCGATGCTTCGCCGGCGGTATCCTCGGTCGCGGCGCGGAGCTGCGAGGCCTGGGAATCCAGCGAGCCCGGGTTGCTCATCGCTGGCCAGGCTCCTAGGCGGCCGCCGCTGCGCCGAACCGCTTCAAGTAGGCTTCGATGAAGACGTCGATGTCACCGTTCACCACGGCCTCCACGTCTGTCACCTTCAGCTCCGTGCGGTGATCGGTCACCATCGTGTAGGGTTGAAAAACGTAGGAACGGATCTGGTTCCCCCAGGCGATGTCCGTCTTCGTGGCTTCCAGCTTCTGCCGCTCCTTCTCGCGCTCGTCCAGGGCTCGCTGGTAGAGCGCCGCCCGGAGCATCTTCATGGCGATGCTCTTGTTCTTGTGCTGAGAGCGTTCTTGCTGGCAGGAGACGACGATGCCGGTCGGCTCGTGCGTGATGCGCACGGCCGAGCTCGTCTTGTTCACATGCTGCCCCCCGGCCCCGGACGCACGGAACGTATCGATTCTGAGATCCTCTTCGTTGATCTCGACTTGCACTTCCTCGTCGACGAGGGGGTAGACGAAGACGCTGGCAAAGGACGTGTGGCGCCGCCGCTGCGCGTCGAACGGTGAGATGCGTACGAGACGGTGGATGCCCTTTTCGGCCTTGAGATAGCCGTAGGCGTACTGGCCGCGAACCTCGAGCGTGACGCTCTTGATGCCCGCTTCTTCGGCCGCGAGCAGGTCGAGGACCTCGACCGTGTAGTCGTGCCGCTCCGCCCAGCGCACGTACATACGCATCAGCATCTGCGCCCAATCCTGCGATTCCGTGCCGCCAGCGCCCGGGTGAATCGTCAAGATGGCGTCACGATGGTCATCGGTGCCTTGCATCATGGTGCGTAGCTCGAGCGTTTCGACGGACTTCTCACTGGCAGCGAGGTCGCGCGTCCACTCCTCCTCGAGATCCGTGTCCCCGTCGTGCAGAAGCAGGTCCGCCATCTCGAGGAGATCGGCTACGGCTTTGGCGGACTCGTGCCACGGCTCGACCCACCTCTTGAGTCCCTTGGCCTCCTCGATGACCTGCCGAGCGGCATCGGCGCGGTCCCAGAACCCCGGGCCCGCCATTTGGGCCTCTAGCGCGGCAATGCGTGATTCCTTCGCGGGAAGGTCAAAGATACCCCCGGAGCTCGGCGAGCCGATGCTCGAGGGCCTTTGCTCGTTCGAGCTTTTCGGAATCCATGGTACCCTGTTTCGCTTTCGGGGCGTCCGCCTCGGTCGTCTCTCGAGGCTCCAAACTCTGGGGTCACCTAAGGCGAGAGGCCGTCCGGCTGGACGGCCCCTCGATTCCTCCGTTCGGCGCAATGCGAAATATACGACACGGGCAAAGGTCGATCAACGGAGCAGCGCGGCTCAAAAGAGCTGCTGGCCGTCCGCCAGGATCTCGTTGAGCGCGGCCCGGAAGTATGGAGTCTTCTTGGCCAGCTCCTCGCCGACCTGAGCGACGTACTCCTCCCATGACTTGCGGATCTCTTCCCGGAACTCCGTTCTCAGGTTGCCGGCGTTGAGCGCGCGATCGCGGCGGTCCGGATAGTACGTCACGATGTCGGACACGAGGGCACGCGCCAGACGCTGCGCTCGTTCATTGGGGTCCCGGCGGCCGAACGCAAAGGGTCGATGGGCTGACCTGGCCGCCTCGGCGGGCTCGGGAGCCGGCGCCGCGGGTTTCGGAGTGCGGTCCGGAGCCGTCTCTCGAGACACGGGTGGTGGAGGCGGTGTGGCCGGCGGCTTCGGGGTCGGCGTCTCCGGCCGCGGCCGCACGGCTGGCGCTGGGGGCGGCGTCGGCAACGGGCCCGCACGCGGTGGTGCGACGGGCGGTGTGGGTGGCGTTGCCGCCGGCGCTGGGGGCGGCTCCGCGACCGCAGCGGCGGGCTGCGCCGCCGGCGGCCGCTCCTCGGCACCCGGCCGCTCAACCTTCGTCGCGCCGGCCGTAGGGGACTCGACCCGGAACACGTGGCTGCAGCGGGCACAGCGCGCGCTCACACCGCCGGCAGGAACCTTGGCCGGATCGACCCTGTAGACGGTCTCGCAGGTCGGGCAGTGAACGTTCATGGTTTTAGCAGGGCCAACGGGGACGGACGTGGGCCAGGGCCCCGGCACCCCGTGCGCCTCACTCGATCAGGCCGGGCTCACGTCCCCGCTCTGCGCGTGCCGGCTCGGGAGCCTGTGACAGCGGGGGCCCCTCCTTCTCCGGTTTGCGCCGGTCTACGACGTAGACCGAGCCGGGCAGCGTCTTGGCGTACGTCTTCATCTCGCTGGCCATAGCGCTGACCTGGGCCGTGTGGGAGAACACCTGGAACTGGTTCGTCACGACTCCGATCGAGAGCGACATGAGCGGAATGCGATGGATGTTTCCGCGGCGGTCCTTGCCCAGGAAATAGCCGGCGCGGCGATCCGCTTCCGAGTACTGGTAGGGGGCCAGCTCATCGAAGAGATCCAGGATCATCTCGCAGCACGGCTCCATGTACGGAAGCGGAAGCGTGAAGATGAAGTCATCGCCGCCGATATGCCCGACGAAGCCGGCCGACGCGACGCCCCGGACCACGTCGCGAAGGATCTTTGACAGCATCCGGATAACGCGGTCGCCGTTGTTGTACCCGTAGCGGTCGTTGAACTCCTTGAAGTGGTCCAGGTCCGCGTAGCAGACGGCGAAAGGCGTACCACGGTCGAGCCGCTCGCCCAGATCGCGCTCGATCTGGGGCGTGCCCGGAAGCCGCGTCGTGGGATGCACACTCACGTCGCGGTCGGCTCGCCGTAGCATGAGATCCAGGCGGAGCCGCCTCTCGCGCTCGGACAGCGAAGACGCGAACACTTCGTCTGCCCCGGCTTCCAGGGCCGCCGCCACGAGCTCCGTGGCTTCCTGCGGCACCAGAAGTCCCACGGGCACGATGCCGGTGAACGGATCACTCTTGAGCCCCCGCACCAGCTCAATGGCCCCGTCCGCCAATGTGCGGGCATCCATGAGGACGCAGGCCGGAAAGGAGCGGTTCAGCAACTGGGAGACGGTCTCTCCGTCCGACTGGTGAGAGATCTCCAGCCCGTGATCGCGGGCGAAGGACACCACGGCCGGGGGCGGCGGCTCCTCCGCCGGGGCATAGAAGATGACTGCCTTCCTGAAGCTGTCCGCCATTCCCGTCCCAAAGCCTAAGTCGTGACGCCGCAACCTGCATGCATATACTTCCTGACCACGTTATCTCCTTGATCTGCGACTGTCAATTCGGCGCGCGGGAGACCGGCTCTCCTCCGTGCGCGCCCGGTCGCCGAGCACAAAATCGATCTCACGGTCGTCCAGATCGACGGACGCCACGTGGACTCGGACCTGATCCCCCAACCGAAAGCGCCGGCGAGTCCGCTCACCGACCAGGGAGAAGTCATCCTCGAGGAAGTGATAGTAGTCGTCCTCGAGGGAGCTGACGTGAACGAGCCCCTCCACGAAATAGTCGTCCAATAACACGAAGAATCCGAACGAGGTGACCGCGGAGATCGTTCCCCGGAACTCGCTTCCGAGGTGCTGCCGCATGAACTCCGCCTTCTTCAGGTCCACGCTGTCGCGCTCTGCCTCTGCGGCTACGCGTTCACGCTGGCTGGCAAGCTCGGCCACCGTGGCGAGGTTGTGCGGCAACGGGGTCCCGCGCCGTACCTGGCGGTCGACGAACTCACGAATGACGATGCGGTGTACGGCCAGGTCCGGATAACGGCGGATCGGCGATGTGAAGTGCGTATACGACCGCGCAGCCAGCCCGAAGTGACCCGTGTTGGCCGTGCTGTACTCTGCGCGCTTCATGGACCGCAGGATGGCCATCGATACGAGGTTCTCTTCTGCGCGTCCCTCGGCACGCTTCAAGACTTTCTGCAGATCCTTCGGCTTGACGTGCTCAGCTTTCGGAAAGCGATATCCGAGTGGCACGAGGAAAGCGCGCAGCTGTTCCGTGCGGTCCGGATCGGGGGGCGCGTGCACACGGTAGAGGCAAGGGATGCGGCTTCCCGCGGCGCGGCGCGCGACGGTTTCGTTGGCGAGCAGCATGAATTCTTCGATGAGGCGGTGGCTCTCGAGCCGCAGGATGCGTTGCACATCCACGGGAACGCCGTCGGCGCCGAGCTCTACTCGAGCTTCCGGGAGATCGAAGTCCAGACTTCCCCGCTGCTCGCGCTTCTGGCGGAACACACGGGCCAGGTCGCGCAGGATGAAGAGCGCGGCCTCCGTTTTCGCATCCAGGTGAGCGTGGCCGTCCAGGACCTGCTGCACCTGCTGATACGTGAGACGGTGGCGACTGCGCACGATCGTCCGGCGAAATTCGTGGCGCTGAACGCGACCCTGGTCATCGAGCGTGAGGAAGAGGGACAGCGCCAGCCGATCCTCGTCCGGCACGAGGGAGCACAGGTCGCTGGACAACTCCTCCGGGAGCATCGGCACGACGCGATCCACGAGATAGACGCTCGTGCCTCGACTCAGGGCCTCCGTGTCTAGCTCGCTGCCCTCTGCGACGAAGTGAGAGACGTCGGCGATGTGCACCCCTACTTCCCAGGCGCTCGGCCCCAGGGACTGCACGGAGAGCCCGTCGTCGTGGTCCTTCGCGTCGGCGGGATCGATCGTGAACACGTGCAGATGACGAGCATCCGTGTGCTGGTCCGTGGCCTCGGGCCGGGAGCGGGCCGCCTTGCGCGCGGCGCGGCGAACCTTGTCGGGGAAGTCGATGGGGAGGCCATGCCCGTAAATCACCGCCAGGATGTCGACGCCGGGTCGCGACATCGGTCCGAGAACCTTCTCGACTTCGCCGCTCGGTCCCAGCTTCTCCGTGCCATACGACGTGATGCGCACGACCACGACATCGCCATCCTTTGCCATCGCCTGCGCGTCCGGGGGGACGAACACGTCCCTCGTGAGCGTGCGGCGATCCTCGGGTACGACGAACGCGATATTCTGGGCCCTGCGGTAAGTGCCGACGATGGTCGTGTGGGCCCTCTCGAGAACTTTGATGATCTGTCCCTCGGCTCGGGGCCCCCCCGCAAACGTTCGTTTGCGTGGGGTGAGGGCTCGGGGGCCCCTGCGCTTGCGCTCGACGCGCGCGACCACGAGGTCGCCGTCCATCGCCGTGTTCAGGTGTTGGGCCGCAATGAAGACGTCATCGCCCCCTTGCGACGGTACCACGAAGCCATCGCCCGCGCGCGTGACCTCCAGCCGCCCCACCACCAGGTTGATCCGCTCCGGCACCGCATAGCGCTGCCGCCGCACGCGGTATAGCGTACCGGCCTCCTCGAGGGACGCGAGCAGGCTCTTGAACGCCGCGTAGTCCTCGGTGCCCACGGCGAGGCCGCGAGCTAGCTCCTTGGCCTTGAGGGGGCGTCCGGCCGAGCTGCGCAGGAAGTCGACGATCTGCTCTGCAGTGGGCAGCATTTGCGGTGGACGGCTCCTAGTGCGGAATCTGGAGCGTGAGGAACCAGACGCCGTAGATGTCCTGTTGCATGCGAACCTCGATGGGTGCAGGCGGCACCCTGGCCTTCAGGCGTGCCGAGATCATGGCGTCCACCGCGCTGAGCAGATGGTTGCCTACGAGCATTCCCAACACGATGGTGGCCCGGCGCAGGACCTCGTCGCTGTGCCGGATCAGGCGCATGTAGGACTCCTGCTCGAGCCCGTTCTGTCCCCAATCCCAGGCGAACTGGGGCGCATAGGCGCGGGCTCGGTAGAAGGTGAGCGCCTGCTCGTAATCGGGCGAATCCTCGGGCGGGTCTCCCTGCCCTGGTGGCCAGAAGATGGCTCCGGCGAGCGCCCATATCGCTCCATTGTACGAGCTCTCGTCCATCTCGGGCTGGATTCCGGCGCGCGTCGGGTTCGAGTCGAAAACGCCGCTTGCCCGGAAGCTGCTGAGGGCCTCGTAGTACTCGAAGTCGCCGTCTTGGCGAGGCCCCGCACTTACCCGACGAGCGGCCTGCCAGGCCAGATCGCGGTAGCTTCGCTCGAGGTTCCTCCCTTCGCGCCGCGCATCCACAAGTTGAATGAGCGCCCACAGCTCGAGGGCGGCGTACGGCGGCCACCGGTCCTGGCCGAGCAGCCACTGGCCCGTGCCCGGCACCACGACGGAGAAGAGGAACGCACGCCCCGGCGTCGGGACGGTGGTCGTGGAATCATCGCGCGTGGCCTGAAAGGCGAGGGTTGGCTTGGGCTGCGCGGCAGGCGCCGCGATCGGGGCGGCTGCGAGGATGAAGAGCGCCGCGAGCGCGCCGGGTCCGAGATTCTTGCCCATCGCGCAGAGCTCGTCAGAACGCGATGCCGAACGTGACGTGTACGGGCTCCGACTCCCCGCCCAGCGAGGGACCGGCGAACGACTTCGCGATGCCCAGGTCGAAGCGCTCGTGGTGGATCCCCAGCCCCACGGCGGCGCCGTCCGTCTCCTCAGATGGCCCCAGCACGTAACCGGCGCGCAAATACACGGCGTCCAGCGTTCCGGCCGCGAATTCGCTCCCGATGTAGATGCTGGGCGACGACGCCGGCCGCTGCCAGCGGGTCTCCACCTCGGCCGCAATCCAGAGGAGGTAAGGCGCCTCGGGCGCAACGTGACGGAGCACATCGTAGGCGGCCGCCGCGCGTATCCGCGACGGAAGCGGATCCGCCTGCGCCGCGTTGATGACCTGCAGTCGGGGCCCGACGTGAGCGATGGCAGCGCCCAGCCGGAGCGGCAGTGTGCGGAATGGAACCGACTGCAGTCCCGCATCGACCGCGTAGGTCGTGGCCGTGACGCCGGGGTCGAGACAGGCGCCCCTACAGTTCACGCGGAACTGAACCAGCTTGAAGTTGAGACCCGCGTTCAGGCGGCTGAAGATGCCGGTGGCGAAGGATGCGAGTGCGACCTGGCTTCGCACGTCGAGCAAGCCGACCACGTTCCCCTGGTTGTCGGTGACGTCCTGTTCCCCCATGTCGATGAGGTGATAGGAGAGGCCCAGCGTCCCCATCAGCTCGCTGCTGAGTAAGAGCGAGAAGCTGGTGGCGTCTCCCGCGAAATGATCGCCGCGGTACACCATGAAGTGCCCGTCCGTCAGGGTGGCCAACCCGGCCGGGTTCCAAAACACGGACTCCACACCGTCCATCGCCGTCATGGCGCGTCCCATCGCGATCCCCTGGGCGCCCACGGGGAGCAGGAGGAAGAGCGCTCCTTCCGGAGCCTGGTTTGCCTCGCCTCGCGCCAGGGTGGTGCCCCTCGCGATCGGAGCCGCCGCGACCGGCTCCTGTGCGGGAGCCAGGTCGGTGGTAGCGCAGAATGAGGCCGTCATCAGCGCGACCGCCAGCGCCCTGCGCCGACCGCGATGGCTGCGGGATCCGTGGGCCATCGTCCGGATCCTTTTCTCAGCCAGCTGTCGGCACACGGAACCCGAAGCGGTGGAGCTGTCTCGCCTTCTGCCTCCATCCCTGCGCGACTTTGACGCGAAGCTCGAGAAACACTCGCTCGCCGATGAACCTCTCGATCTTCTCCCGCGCCGCGATTCCCAGCTCTTTGATGGCGCGCCCGCCCTCGCCGATCAGGATGCCTTTCTGGGAGTTTTGTTCGGCATAGAGGATGGCGCGTATCGATATGGGCGAACGGCTTTCGTCGTACGCGTCAATGACGCACCAGGTCGAATAGGGAATCTCCTGCCGGAACTGTTCGAGCAGGGTTTCTCGGATCAGCTCGGCTACGAAGAAACGGACGGGTTGCGCTGCGATCTGATCGTTGGGGTAAAGGAAGGGCATGGGGGGAAGAGCCGCCTCGATCTCCCGAACCAGCTCTTCGATGCCATTGCGAGCACGCGCACTGATGCGATGGACGCGGGCGCCCAATGTCTCCCCGGCCCACTGGGCCAGCGCCGCGATGGCGGCTTCGGACGCGCAATCGATCTTGTTGACCGCCACGAGAATCGGCCCCTTCCTTCGCTGAAGCACATCGCGAAGTCGGTCGGCAGCATCCATCTCGTGGCGCGGACGCGTGGCATCGACCAGGACGAGCACTACATCCGCGCTGTCCACGGTGGCCCTGGCCGCCTCGAGCATGCTACGGTGCAGGAGATCCCGCGGCTCCAGTAGCCCCGGGGTATCCACGAAGATCATCTGAGAGCGTGCTCCGGTATGTATCCCGATCACCGCCTGCCAGGTCGTTTGCGCATGCGGGCTCACTATGCTGAGCTTCTCGCCCAGGATCGCGTTGAGGAGCGTGGATTTGCCGGTGTTCGGCCGCCCGATCAGCGCAACGTAGCCCGCGAGGCTAGCTCCCACACCACGCCCTTCCTCTCCTCCTCCCACCGCTCTCCCCTCCCCTTCGCTGACCTTCGCTTCGCTACGGTTCGTCGCCGCGGCGGGGGGGACCGCGGTGCCGGAGTGTTGAGACATGCGGTTAAACATTAGCTGAGGCTCGGTTGCAGGCAATGTCCTATAGCAGCCGCCACCCAGGTCGGCTGGGGCTCGAATGCGCGATCGTACCGAATCTGTGT
>JACQVC010000240.1 GCA_016209995.1 Gemmatimonadota bacterium | reverse complement strand
TGGCCAGCTTCTCCAGCTCCCCTGCCGGCAGATCCAGCACCTTGCCCACCTCCCGCACCGTCGAGCGCAGCCTGTACGTGGGGAAGCTGCACACCAGCGCCGCGTGCTCGCCCCCGTACTTCTCGTAGACTCGCAGGATCAGCTGCTCGCGGATGTCACGCGAGAAGTCCAGATCGATGTCCGGAACCGTGGTCAGGGCCTCGTTCAGGAAACGGCCCAGGAACAGCCGGTTCGCGACCGGATCGATGTGAGATAGCCCGATCAGGTAGCAGATGATCGAGGATACCGAAGAGCCTCGCCCCCGGCCCGGCGGCAGATTCGAGGATGCGCGCGGACGGCCGCGGCGAATTTCCCCCGCCACCACGCTGGCCAACTCCATCAGGTCGCGATATACCAGGAAGAAGCCCGCCAGCTTGTGATGGTCCACGAGCCGCAGCTCTTCCTGGAGCCGCGCTTCCGCTTCGATACGGTATTTCGAGCCCGGTGGATACTTCTCCTCCAGTGCCGCCTGACACACGGCGGCCAGCGTCTCGATGGCCGCGCCGCGGTCGCTGCCCTCGAAGTCCGGAAACTCGTAGCCCAGGTCGCGCGTCAGATCGAAGGCCGCGCACCGCTCCGCAATCTCGAGCGTGTTGCGCAAGGCGTCCGGCCGCGTGGCGAAGCGCCAGCTCATCTCTTCGCTGGGAGTGAGGTAGAACTCGCTGTTGGGACGCCTCAGCCCATGCGAGCCATCCAGCGTAGTGCGGTGCCGGATCGCGACGAGCACATCCTGCAGGCGATGACGCTCCCGCCGGTGATAGTGCACGTCGCGGGTAGCCACTACCGGAAGCCCCAGCCGGTCCGCCAGACGCGCCAGCGCCCGGTTCCGCGTCGCGTCGCCTTTCACCGAGCTGTCCTGTAGCTCCACGAAGAAGCGAGCGGGACCGAGCACGTCACGGAGCCGCCGCGCGAAGCGCTCGCCGGATTCCGTTCCCTTCTCGAGCCAGCGATTGAGTGCGCCGTCGCGGCAGCCCGAAAGGACGATGAGCCCATCGCTTCGTTGCAGGAGCACAGCGAGCGGCAGGCGAGGCTCGCCGCGGGGGCTCGTGAGGTGAGCCTCGCTGATCAGCCGGCAGAGATTCGCATAACCAGTGGGCGTCTCTACCAGAACGGTGAGATGAGAGCCATCCTCCAGCGTGAGCTCCGCACCCGTGATCGACTGGAGCTGCGCCGACTTCGCGAGCTGTGCGAACTCCATCGAGCCGTACAGCCCGTTGTGATCCGTGAGCGCGAGCGCCGGATACCCTAGCTCCTTCGCCCGCAGGACCAACTCCTCCGGATGAGATGCGCCGTCCAGAAAGGAGTAGCCGGAGTGGCAGTGCAGCTCGACGTAGGACAATTCTGACGCCTTCATGATGATGAGCGGGTCCGGCCGACCACGCCTCTCTCAAACTCTACATCCCACTTGAGGATGCCCAAACGACCATTCCTGCGACTCACGCCACGGACTATCTTGTTGGCAGGGAAGGAGGAGAGGAATGACAGCCCGCGAACCGGATAACCTTGAGGAAATCGCACGGCGCGGGGATGCGATATACGAAACCATGCGCGCCCGACTGGAAGCCGAGAGTTTCGGCAAAATCGTCGCCATCGACGTTGAATCGGCCGACTACGCGGTTGCCGGAACCGTCCTCGCCGCGGCACACGCGTTGCAAGCTCGACGGCCGAACGCTGAGATCTGGGTCGTGAGGATCGGGTATAAAGCGGTCTACAGGTTCGGCTTCGCGCCGTTGCCACTGCGCGCATGATTGCCGGCGTTGTCAGCGACAGCCTTGATGCGACGATCCCTCTGTCGGTACGTGACGCGAGCGGGCATCTCCACGAGGTGACCACTGTTGTCGACACCGGCTTCAACGGCTTTCTCACGCTGCCTCCCGCCGTTGTTCGCGCGCTCCGGCTCCCGTGGATCGCGACCTTGCAAGGGCTGCTCGCAGACGGACAAGTCGCCCTTTTTCCCATGTACGAAGCCACGGTCCTTTGGAACGGCCAGTTGCGAACCCTTGAAGCAGGTTCAACCGAATCGATTCCGCTCGTCGGGATGGCCATGCTGCACGGTTCCGACTTGAGAATCCGCGTGACCGAGGGCGGACCCGTCGTGATTCAACCCATCGAGTAGTTCGCATCCACAGTCTGCGCTCCACGTCTTCGAGTTGGCGTTGGGGACTGACCCGCGGATCGCTGATCCGCTCAAGGGTCAGGCGGGGCGTGCACGTACCACTGATTGGCCACGACGTCCCGATAAACCGTGACTGGTTTGCCATCCTCCAGTGTCAGGGCGGCGTATTCGCGGGCGATCACTACGCGCCACCACTCGTCGTCGATCCGCCAGCGCTCCCGTACGGCTGCGACTCGCTTGCGCTTGCGGTCCATCTCCAGGAAGATCGGATTTCCCTCCGGGTCCGTCCCCACCTTGACCGGACGAGGGAGGTTCAAGGGTCGAAGTTGAGGAGCGCGTCCCTTCGCTCGGGAATGCGAGACCATGGATCAACCTCCACGACGCGATAGAGAGGAGAGTGACCGAACTTCAGCTTTAGCTCGAGGACTGCTTCGCGCAGCGCCGAAGGCACCTCGCCGTCCGCCAGATCCCGGCCCGCCGCCTCTCGGCCTCCCTCCTCACTGCGGCCGAAGAGATCCGCCTGTCTGGAGGCGGACCCGAAGTCGTAGAACTCCACTGTGAGCGTTTCCACGGCTCGCGGTGGGGGAGAGAACGCCAGGCGAGTCCGTAGAGGGAAGGCGATGCGGTCGCGCTCCGCCGTGGGCTCCCGCAGCACCACCTCTATGCCCCACGAGCCGCCGCCCTCCAGCCCGGCTCGCAGGCGAACACCCCGGATGCTCCGTCCTCGCCGCGCCGGCCGGGATAGCGCTCGCTCCAGCAGCCGGTCTACAGCGCCCTGTAACGTATCGCTCTGCCCGATCGGGACCGGGAAATCCAGCGAGACCCGGATCGGCTGCGGGCGGTGCCA
>JACQVC010000239.1 GCA_016209995.1 Gemmatimonadota bacterium | reverse complement strand
GACCTGTTACATCTTCCGAGCCAACTGGCGAGAGTCACCGCGATGAGGGTCGGCTACGGATACGACTCCCACCGGTTCGATCCGCAGCGCCCCCTGGTGCTGGGTGGCGTGCGCATACCGGGGGCTCCCGGGCTGAGCGGGCATTCCGATGCCGATGCGGTGGCTCATGCGGTGAGCGACGCGCTTCTCGGGGCGGCTGCATTCGGGGACATCGGCCTGCACTTCCCACCCGACGACGCTCGCTGGAAGGACGCCGACTCGATTGCGCTCCTGGAGCAGGTGGTCGGCATGATCGCCCGGCGGCAATACCAGGTGGTCAACGTCGACGTGACGGTGATCTGCGAGACACCGCGGATCGCACCGTACGGCCAGGCCATGAGGGAGCGTCTGGCCGCGGCGCTGCAGGTCGATCCAGCTCAGATCTCCATCAAGGGCAAGACCAACGAAGGACTCGGCTGGATCGGTGCGGGCGAAGGACTGGCCGTGCACGCCGTGGCTCTGATCGAGGAGAGGGCTTCCGGTGGCCGCGGAGGTCGCGCCAGACGGCCTGCGCGGTGAGCAAGCCAGACCGCGCTCGAGCCAACAGCACCGTAGCTTGCCGTGTCACGCCTGCTTGAGTTTCTGAGCGGTCTGCCGCCAGCCGTCGTCTACCTCACGCTCGGAGCTGGAGCGGCGGTCGAGAACATCATTCCACCGATTCCGGCGGACACCTTCGTCATACTCGGCGGCTTCATCGCGGCGATCGGGCGTGCCGACGCCTGGGCGGTGTTTGCGATCACCTGGGGGGCGAACGTTACGTCCGCACTCGTGGTGTATGGCCTGGGGCACCGCCTGGGACGTCCTTTCTTCCGGACGCGGCTGGGGCGCCGTCTGCTCAGCCGGCGACAACTCCACCGGCTGCGCCGCTTCTATGACCTGTGGGGAATGCCCGCCATCTTCCTCAGCCGCTTTCTGCCCGGGCTGCGCGCGGTCGTTCCGGTCTTCGCGGGAATCACTCACCAGCGGTTCCTGCCGGTTCTGCTACCCATAGCCACGGCATCCGCCATCTGGTACGGAACACTGGTGTGGCTCGGCACCGTGGCAGGTCGCAACCTGGACAGGATCGTCGCGCTGGTCGGCGATGCCAATCGCCTCTTGCTCCTGCTGTCCCTCTTCGTGACGACGGCGCTCGCGGTGTGGTGGATCCGTACGCGCAGGAAGCCCGGGAAGCCCTCATCCCACGCAAACATGCGTTTGCGTGGGGACCCCGACGAGGCGAGGCCGGATCGTGCGCCTGCGGACAGCGAAGGGCGCGGTAAGGAGTGAGTTGGTGAAGACGGGGAAGGCTGAGCAGGCCCTAATGCGGGATTTCCGCCTCGAGCCATTCGTGGACTATCTGGCGTTCGAGCGCGGTCTCGCCGAGCGGACGCGAGCTGCGTATTCGAGAGACCTCGCCCAGTTGCTGGTCTTCTTGGAGGCGCGCGGGATCCACTTGCCGGACAGAATCCGTGAGCAAGACCTGCGCGAGTATGTCTTTCACCTGAAAGATTCCGGCCTGCAGGCAACCTCGATTCGCCGGGCGATCTCCTCCTTGCGCTCGTATTTCGCTTTCCTCGTAGGCGAGGGCGTCATCGTGACGGATCCGAGCGAAAGGCTGGAGTCGCCGCGAGTCTGGCGGCGTCTTCCTTCGGTGTTGTCACGAGAGGAGGTGACGCGCCTTCTCGACGCCCCGGATGCGGGCCATCCCCTGTACTGGAGAGATCGAGCCGTCCTGGAGTTCCTGTACGCGACCGGGGCGCGCGTTTCCGAGCTGGTGGGTGTACGGCTGGCCGATCTGGAGCTGGACGAGGGTTTCTGCCGGGTGTTCGGCAAGGGCTCCAAAGAGAGGATGGTACCGCTGGGACAGCCGGCGCGACGCGCGTTACAGCGCTATCTGGACCTCGTGCGGACGAGGCTGGCGCAGGGCACGACAGGGGGTTTGTTGTTCCTGAATGCGCGCGGTCGGCCGCTCTCGCGCATGGGTGTCTGGGCGATCGTCAAGGGAAACGCCCGCCGAGCGGGACTCCAGAAGAGGATCTCCCCGCACACGCTCCGTCACACGTTCGCAACACATCTGCTCGAGGGCGGCGCCGATCTGGTGGTCGTGCAGGAATTGCTCGGACATGCCGACATCTCCACGACGCAGATCTACACTCATCTGGACCGGGAATACCTCAAGGACGTGCACCGACGCTTTCATCCGCGAGGGTAGGTTCCCCACCTAGTTCGGCGAGGGTGTCGGTGCCGCCATGGCGGCGAATAGGTCGGACTGAGTGCGAGCGCCTCGCAGCCGGCGGATGGCCTCCGCGAGCGGGAGGTCGCGCTCCGCACGGAGCTGGAGAGCGCGGCCCGGCTGACCCAAGCGCTCGTAGAACTGGACCTCCACGTCCCAGCGCAGATACCGGCGGGCCACGTCGTTGCGCAGAACGTCGGCCGGAATCCCATCCCGAACCAGTCGATTCACGAAGTCGTCGAACGCACTGTTGGGGATGACCGCATTCGGTGCGTTCCCAGCCTGACGGGCCTGTTGAAACGCGAACTCCGCCCCTCTGGCGGTGAGCGGCATGCGTGCGGCGTTTGCGGTGTTCCAGACGGCTCGCTCCGCCGTTCGCAGCGTGTCGTCCGTCACGACGACATCGGGCAGGATCCCACCTCCGCCGGGGATCTTGCGCCCTTGACTGGTCATATAGCTGACTGTATCCGGAACCTCCGGCAGCAGGCTGCCTTCCTTGTCCCGGTACCGGGTCAGGGAACGGCCGAGGGGCGTGTACCAGGAAGCCGTTGTGAGCCGCAGCCAGCGACCTTGCGGCAGGGGAATCAGCGTCTGGACCGACCCCTTGCCGAACGTTCGGTCGCCAACCACGAGCGCGCGGTCGTTGTCCTGCAGCGCGCCTGCGATGATCTCGGCGGCGGATGCGGAGAAGTCATCGACAAGAACCACGATCGGGATGTCGGGCATGCGGGGAAGTCGCCGGGAGCGAAAGACGTTGCGATCCTCGGGCCCGCGGCCACGCAGGGATGCGACCGGGATGTTGCGGGGAAGGAACAGATCCGCCACACCGAGTCCTTCATCCAGGTAGCCGCCCGGATTGTGCCGCAGATCCAGGACCAACCCCTTCACGTGCTGCAGCCTCTGCAGCGCGGAATCCACCTCCATCATCGAGCCACGGGCCACGCGGTCCAGGCGCACATAGCCCAGAGAGTCCGCGAATGTAGTGGCAGTCACGGACGAATAGTGAACCTCATCCCGCCGAATCGTATGCGGGATCGGGAGGTCGATTCCATCCCTCTGGATCATGATCGACACCGGCGTCCCGCGCTCTCCGCGAATGCGATCCGCAGCTTGACTGGTGGTCCAGCCCAGGGCGCTCTGCCCCTCGACTTCCACGATCCGGTCACCGACCAGCAGGCCCGCCGAGTCGGCCGGCGTGCCGCGAAACACGCCGGTAACCGTAATGGTGTTGTTGAGCTGCTGGATCTGAATGCCGATCCCGGCATAGTTGCCGGTCGCGCTCTCCTCGAAGGCCCCGTACTCGTCCGCGCTGAGGATCTGGGCGTAGGGGTCGTTCAGCTCCTTGATCATCCCCTGGATGGCAAGCTCCCAGACGGCCGAATCGCTGAGCTCCGTGAGCGCCTGTCGTCGAACCGCCTCGACGACACCGAGAAGCACCTGGACCTCGAGGCTGTTCGTCTGTGGTATCGCCTGCGTATCCGTGGTCGAGGGAGGGGGCGTCGACTGCCCCAACCCGGGAGAGGCAGCCTGGGGGGCCAGGGATAGCAGCGCTACCAGAAGGAGCGTGGTCACTCGGGCCGGCGCGTGGTTGCTCACGGACGTCGTTCTCCGCAACAGGTGAACCATGGTTCAGCGACCTGCTAGAACCCCTCTGGCATCATAGCGTTCCAGCCCCGTGTCGACCATATGTGCGGAAGAACCTCGAGCGTGGCCGCTTCCGGCCCTTCCTCGAGGCGGCTCCTAGGGACTGCGCAGTTGTAACGTCTTCAGCACCCACTCGTTCGGGTCGATGGCCAGGCTCGAAACCGGCGCCATCGTGCGGATGCGAAACGTGTCGGTGCGGCTCACAGCGTCTATGCGGTGGAGTTCTTCGGTGCCGTTCGCGCCGCGCAAGACGAGGTCCAACGGGAGGCGAAACGTTGGCCACTCCACAGCCTGCTGCTGGCGGAGGACGAGCTGGACTTCGTACTGCCCGCCCAGCGGGCGGGTGCTCCATTCTGCGTCGAGCTGGGGGTAGCCCGGGTGGTGCAGCCATTGGTCGAAGAACCACCCCAGGTCCTGTGCGCCGACTTCTTCCATGATGCGGCGGAAGTCGGCGGTCGTGGCGCTGCCGTTGCGATACTCGTCGTAATAACGGCGCACGCCACTGAAGAACGTGGAATCGCCCAGGGTTTTCCGCAACATATGGAGCACCCAGGCCGCCTTCTCGTAGTTGTTCTCGTTCAGCAGCGAAAACAGGTCACGGTCGGGCGGTAGACCGACGATGGGCCGCCCCACGACTTGCGAGCCAAGGTAGGACTCCTTGGCGCTGGCCATGAGACGCGAGAACGCGGCGGGGCCATCGCGCGACTCGAAGTAGAGGGGACCGAAGTAGCTGGCGAACCCTTCACTGAGCCACAGGTCGTGCCACTCGTACTCCGTTACCGAGTCGCCGAACCATTGGTGCGCGGTCTCGTGGGCGATCACCCCCTCACCCATCGTGCCGCGGGACCACGGCTCGCGTGCGTAGAAGATCGCGCTGGCGTTCTCCATCCCTCCAAACCGGCTGGTCGACTGGACGTGCGCCAGCTTCTCGTAGGGGAAGGGGCCTACTCGCTCGGCGTAGAACTCGACCATGTCCACGGCGCGGGCGAAGCGGCGAACCGCGAACGCACTGTCGCCGGGCAGCCCCCAAACGGAGACCTCAACGCAGCCGTTCGCCGCTGCCGGTGCCCGTCCGCACGCGGCGCGGCCCAGCACAGCCCGCTGAAAGGGCGCCACTCCAATCACCATCGTGTAGGACGGGATCGGAACTGCCGTTGTCCAGCGCCATATGCCTCCGGCGCTGTCTGCCACGGCGCCGTTCGCTACGACGCGCAAGGTCGGCTGCGTACGTACCGTGAACGTGACGGTGGCTTTGTCGGATGGGTGATCGTTCGCCGGGAACCACCAGCGCGCCCGATTCGGCCAGTTGTCGGCGAAAGCCGCGGGGACGCTGTTGAGCGACTCATCGAAGAAGAGCCCGTCCGCCGGCGTGCCGCGGTAAAAGACCTCCACGACCTTACGTCCCGGCGGGATGGCCTCCCGTGAGGGGATCACCAGCGTGTTCGCTTCGGACGCGAAGGCTGAGCTCAGGCCATCGAGCCGCACGGAATCGACCTGGAGGCCGACCAGGTCGAGCGCAAGTTCGCGTGTCGCCGGGCCCCGGACCTCCAGCGTGATTCGCGTCCGACCGATGATTTGTCTTCGCGCAGCGGTGCCCGCTTCCCCCCGCAGATCGACGTCGACGTCGTAGTGCAGGACGTCGATCCCAGCCCGCTCGCTCGCGTCACGCAGCAGCGTGCCGGGCGCCGCGGGAGCGGCCTGCCGGGTACCGGTTACGTACCGCCCCGGAGGCGGGCGCCGGAGTCTGAGCCTGAGCCCCGCAGCCCGTCGCGAGATACGCGCCCACCAGGAAGAGGCCGAGTGCCGAGAAGCGCAGGGTACGCAGGACAGCCAAGGGGGCTATCATGGTCCGGGACAATACGGTGCGTCAGGTGGCGCGGCCAGGGGCCGGCCGTCGCGTTCCGGGCTGGCTCCCGGCGCAAAACGCCGGAAAATGTTTTACCTTACCCATTCTAGGGAGACCTTGCTTCTCGGCTCCTGGAGCATTCCGACGCGTAACTCGTGTAACCGATGATGACTGACTCTGCCGCGATCCGGCCCCGAAGCGCACCGCTGCGCGTGGCGCTAGCGCAGTTCAAGCCTCAAAAGGGCCGCGTCCGCGACAACCTGGCTCGGATTCGTTCCTGGATCTCCGCCGAATCGGGTGTCACGGATGTGGTCGTCTTTCCGGAAACCGCTGCCTGCGGCTACTTCCTCGAGGGCGGTGTCGTGGAAGCGGCCATGACAGCCGAGGATCTGGCCGCAGCACTGGGTCCGCCGACTCAGGATGGTGCGCCGGACGTCGTGATTGGATTCTACGAGCGCTGGCGCCAGCGGCTTTACAACAGCCTGGCTTACCTGGCTCCCGTGGATGGTGCTTTCACGGTCGTTCACGTTCATCGCAAGATCTTCCTCCCCACGTACGGTGTGTTCGACGAGGCCCGCTTCGTCGAGACCGGCCGCGATGTCCGTACGTTCGATACCCGCTTTGGGCGCATGGGCCTCCTGATCTGTGAAGACATGTGGCACTCGCTGCCGGCCACGATTCTGGCGCTCGCAGGTGCGGAGATCCTGCTGGTGGGCAGCGCGTCGCCGGCGCGTGGATTCCGGCCGGGAGCCGGCCGTCCGGGCAACCTCGAGCGCTGGGATATGCTGGCCAGAACCACGGCCCAAGAGCACGGGGTTTTCGTCGTCGTCAGCCAGTTGGTCGGCTCCGAGGGTGGCAAGCTGTTTCCCGGCGGGTCCATCGCAGTGGGCCCGGACGGTCAGACCCTGGCGCGCGGACCGCTCTACGACGAGTGCGTGACGCGTCTCGCCCTGGACGGCGCCGAGCTGAGTCGCGCGCGCTTCGAGTCGCCCTTGCTGGCCGACCTCGAGCAGATGCTTCCGCACCTCCAGCGCTCGCTCGCGGGCACCCAGGGTCAGCTACCGGAGCGGCCCCTGCGCGGAGGCGATCCAAGCGTCAAGCCGACGGCCACCCCTAGCCCCGTCGACCGGTCCGTTCTCGAGCTGGATCTGGCCGCGGTGGAACGAACGCTGGTCGAGTTCATCCGCGAGGAAGTGGTTCGGCGGCGAGGCTTCGAGCGAGTGGTTCTCGGCGTGTCCGGCGGTGTGGATTCGAGCGTGTCTCTACACCTGGCCGTCCGCGCCTTGGGACCTGAGAACGTTCGTGCCATTCGACTCCCGTACGCGATCTCGAGCCCCGAGAGTCTCGAGCACGCCGATCTGGTGATCAAGCAAACGGGGGCCCAGGCAGAAACGATCGAGATCACGGGACCGGTCGATGCGTATGCCCGTCACGATCCGGACATCACGGATCTGCGGCGCGCTAACCTGCAGGCGCGCGTGCGGGCGGTGATCCTGTTCGACCAATCGGCCAAGCATCACGCGCTCCCGCTCGGCACGGGCAACAAGAGCGAGCGGCTGCTCGGGTACTACACATGGCATGCCGACGACTCTCCGCCGATCAACCCGCTGGGCGACCTCTTCAAGACCCAGGTCTGGGCGCTCGCCCGGCACTTGGGGATTCCCGAGGTCATTGTCGAGAAGCCGGCTTCGGCCGACTTGATCCGGGGCGTCACCGCCCAGGATGAGCTGGGCGTCTCGTATCACGACGCCGATCTCATCCTCTACTGGCTGCTCGAGGGCTACCGTCCCGATGAGCTGGCACGCTGCGGTTTCCCCGCGGCCAAGGTCGAGCTGGTCTGGAAGCGCATCAACTCCACGCATTGGAAGCGCGAGCTACCTACCG